>JAYVVD010000027.1:0-3920 GCA_043787295.1 Ferruginibacter sp.
TCAAAACGGTAGTCGTAGCTCAGTTGGTTAGAGCATCAGATTGTGATTCTGAGGGTCGGGGGTTCGAGCCCCCTCGATTACCCAAAAAAACCTCTCAAAGATTTGAGAGGTTTTTTAATATCCTTTGTTCACAACCCTTTATTCAAACAATTCCAGTTTATTTTTTGGTCGTTTCTTATCTTCCCAATTAAAATTTTTAATATACTTTTTATCAGGTGGGATTTGTTTTATAGGATACAAAATACCATTTACATTGTTTACAAACTTTATTTTTTTTACTTCCTGTTTAGCAAAATAAACATCTACCACATCGCCACTGCTTCGGTTCATTCCAATAAATGCACTGTCTTCATCTTGCGGGTAAAAAATTGTTTCTGCCGGCGAACCTTTAATGCGGCTGTAATCTATTTGCCCGTTGTTAAAATAAGCATTTAATGTTCTGCCACCTGCTTGGTTATACATGGCAGGGTTTTGTTGATTTATGATAATGCTGTTGTTAAAAACATACAACCTTTTAGGTTTTTGGTTCTCCGTAAATAAATACATCGTATCTCCCTTTACCTGATTTTTTTCCTTCCAAAATACTGGGTTTCTAAACATTCTAAAAACTGAATCTTCAGTAGAATAATACATGCTGTCACTTACAGCTTGCGCGGAGTCATTAAATATGCGCACATTGTTATATCCTATTACATACCTAATGCTATCTTGTGGCGTTTTGGAATAAATCTGTTTATTGTTTACTGTATCAACTTTGGTATAATTTTTTTTGGTTGTGCTGTCATATTTTCTGAGTCCTGAAAAAAGTGTATCTGCTGCTATATATGTACTGTCTTTATCTTTCACAATAATGACCACAGGTTTTTGTGTAGCAAGAAATGATGCGGTTTTTTGGTTAGTCTCAATTCTGTTACCAATAGCGATTACATGGTTAATACTGTCAACAAATTTTGCTCGTCCTTCTAAAATTCCAATACCGGTTTTTTCATCAAAAAATATATTGTCTGCAATGGCTGAAGATGCACTGTCGCTAATAACAGTCCGATCAAAAAAGCTAGCTTCGCCGGTCTGTAAATTGTAAGTACCATTTTTAGAGCGAATAATTTTACCCTCTTTCGTTTTTACAATTGTGGGAGATATAAGTGTAGCTATTTTAAAAGTGGTATTATATCGAAGACTATCAGCCTTTATATCGTATTTAGGATCTACAAGGTGTACATACTTTTTAAAGTAAACATCTTTCGTATTGGAATAATAAACAGCATCTGTACTCGTAAGTACTGTAGTGCCGTTTATTACCTTACCACCACCTTTATATGTTGCAATGCTGCTCGCTAAGTCATACGTAAGATCATCTGTAAGTAAAGTGCCTTTACCATCTGTAAGTTTTACTCCTCTCTTTAAATAAGCTATCCTTTCTTTGCCTAAATAGCGAAGATAATTGGCGTAGGTATTTACCGTATCGGCATCATTAATATGTACATTTCCAAAAACTTCTGCAATTTGTGTACGGGAATTTATAACAATACTATCGCCGGATAAAATTGTTTTACCTTGTTTTACTTTTGCATTACCACCTGCAAGTGTACGAAGACTGGTACTGTCATTTAAGGTTATAAAACGGGAGCTGTTACCACTTAAAATTTCTATTTTATTGCTGGAATCTGATACAGGAATTTGAGCAAAAATTTTATCAGTTGTAAAAATTATTAGTAATAAAAAAAGGCAACGAAAAATTTTAATCATGCAATTATTTTGAATCTGCAAATTGAATAATAATTTACAAATGCCATCACAAAATTTTATTTTACTTTTTCTACATAGTAGGGACTATTTAAAGTATCAGGCAATGGAACCAATATTGGATTGTTGTTTTGCTTTTTTCCAAAAATGGAAATGTTTAAGTAACGCTTTGGGTTAACCCTAATATCGTCTAACAAAAGATTTAATTTATTACCGCTGGAAGCAAGATTTTTATACATCGTTGGATCATTTAATAACTTACCTAAAGTGCCATTGTTGTTATCAAATTTTCCAATAATATTTTTAAGGTCATTTACAGCTCTATCAAGTGTATCAAGCGTTTTATTTAAATTTAAAGTTGCAAATTTAGAAGTTGTTTTGTCAATGTTTGACATTACATTATTTATTTTTTCATTATTCTTTGCAAAGTTTTCTGTAATAGAACTTACATTATTTAAAGATTTTGTTAAAGAACCGGTTTGGGCATTTAATAAACCATTTAACGAAGCGGTTGAAGAAACCATTGAAGCAGTTACAACATTTAAATTTGCAAGCACCTGAGAAATATTTCCCTTAGCACGCGGATCTAATATACCGTTAAAATTTACAAGTAAAGTATCTATAGCTGACACTGCTTTTCTTACTTCATATAGAACAGGATCAACTTTTTTTAATACATCTTCAAACATACCACCACTTGTTTCAGTTAAAATAATATCTTTATTTTTAAGATTTTCAACAGCGTCTCCCAATTTTATTTCAACACTTGTTGTACCTATAGGATTAGCTTTTATTATAGCAATTGAATTTTTAGGAATATTTATGTCTTTGGTAATATTTAAATCCACCAAAATTTCCCGCATATCTTTTTCAGTTGTTATTTTATAAACGGTTCCAACCTGCAAACCATTTATTATAACAGGATTAGAATTTTGTAATCCTTGTACATTGCCATATTTACCGGTAATCATCGTATCCTTACTCCACAATTTTTTTCCTTTTAAAAAATTGAAACCGAGTATTAACACTGCTACTGAAATAACAGTAATGGCACCTACTTTTGTTTCGTTTGTAATTTTCACTTAGTAATTAGTTTTAGTTATTTCTTTTTTGTTTTTGTATAACAAGGTACCATACCAATTTTTTAGCCAAAAAAATATTTTAAACTTTTAGGACGTTTTTGCTACTACTTTGGTGTTCTCAAGTTGGGTTTTATATCTTATAACTGCTTTGGTTATGGCTTCTGCTAATTCCTGTTGCCCTTTGTCACTGTTTAAATAGCGTTCATCTTCGGGATTATTAATATAACCAGTTTCAATTAAAATAGCGGGCATTTTTGTGGCTGATAATACCCAGATACCCCTTTGACGTTGGTTTACACCTAATGCACGCCTGCCGGTAGCGTCAATTTCATCATTTACCAGGGTTGCTATTCTATCACTTTTTTCCTGATACAGTTTAGCGTACACCTGTGCCAGTTGTCTTCCTTCTGGCGAGTTAAAATTAAAATTATTAAATGAACTATCAGCTGTTCCTGTTTCAAATTCAATGTCTTTCTGGCCTTTCATAATAGCTTTCAACTTATCACTTGTTTTTGCTGCCGCAAATATGTACACACTGGTACCATTAATGGCTAATGGCATTTTAAAATATTCGTAAATGGGCTCATCAATTTGATAAGCTGTTGACTTTTTCTTTTTCTTTCTTCCTTTGCCTGTGTAACTAATTTTATATTTGGTAACTGTTTTTGTACCTGTTTGTCTTCTTGCTGTTTTTAAGGGACCAGAGTCTGCATGTATACAAATAAAAAGATCACCCTTTGCATCATTAGCAATACTTGCTTTTACACGAGGGTTATCAAAAACATCGCTGGTTCTTGTAGGTATTACCTTCACATCTGGCAACTGCCTTTTTAATTCTTCCACCAGCTTTTTAGATATAGCGAGGGTAACATTTTTCTCCATGGAACGCAAAGAATTTTCATATTGTCCAACGGCTCCTGCATCTATTCCTCCATGCCCCGCATCTACGACAATTGTTCTTAGTTTTTTTGCTTGTGCAGCACATTCGTTTTTAAAAGAGCCTATACAAGCAAGGCAAATAAAAATACATAATCCTCTTTTCAGCATAGTGGTAAGTATGTTATACAGTATATATTATAATTCTTTTAAAGAATT
>JAYVVD010000028.1:0-3474 GCA_043787295.1 Ferruginibacter sp.
TAGTTGCAGGCCAAACCTCTACTCAAAACTTTACCCTTGCAAATGCCGGTGATTTAGTGGGTATAGTTGTATTGGGTTCTCGCAGCTTACGCAGAGTAAACACAGAAACCGCAGTGCCTGTAGATGTACTCAACATTAGTGACTTAACAAGAGCTGCACCACAAACGAATCTAAATCAAATATTAAATTATGTTGCTCCTTCCTTTACTTCAAATACGCAAACTGTTGCAGACGGTACGGATCATATAGATCCTGCCCAACTTCGTGGTCTTGGCCCCGACCAAGTACTTGTGTTGCTGAATGGAAAAAGAAGACATTCTTCTTCTTTAGTTAATGTAAATGGTACACCTGGTAGAGGTTCGGTAGGTACAGATTTAAATGCTATACCTGCATTTGCAATAGAGAGAATTGAAGTTCTAAGAGATGGCGCAGCTGCACAATACGGTTCCGATGCTATTGCAGGTGTTATTAATGTGGTGATGAAGAAGAATATAAATAAGTTTACTTCATCACTAAGTACGGGCGGTAATCTTAGCACAGGAGCTAATGATCATAGAGGGGGTATGGATGGAAAACAACTACAACTTGATCTAAATTATGGAGTTGGTCTTGGTAAAAAAGGCGGTATTGTAAATTTTACAGGAAGTTTTGTTACAAGAGAAGATACAAGGCGTGCTACTGATTATAACGGTCCGATATTTAATGCTTACAATGCAATTGAAAACCGTGCCGCTGCAGGAGGCGTAAATCTGTCTTCGTTATTTAGCAATATAAATAATACAGCTAATACAGCTCAAATACTAAGTACTATAAAAACTTACGCTCCAAACGTTGCATACTTTTCACAGGCACAACAAACCAACATACAAAATGCCGGTACTATTACTGCCATGCAATCTGCATTATCTGCAATTACTGACGCCAATAGCAATGTTTCAAACAACGAACTGGCTTTTAGAGGATTGGAGAGAAGAAATTTTAATATGAGGATTGGTCAATCAAAACTTTCGAGTGGACAGTTATTTATGAATGCGTCTTTGCCAATCAATTCTAATCATACATTTTACACATTTGGAGGATACGGCGTTAGAAATGGTAACAGTGCAGGTTTTTACAGAAGACCTGTACAAAACAGAACACTTACAGAACTTTATCCAAATGGATTTTTACCTGAAATAGGCTCCTATATTACCGATGCTTCCTTAGCTGTTGGTGTTAAAGGAAAATTAGGAACATGGAATTATGATATCAGCAATACCTTTGGACAGAATCAGTTTAAGTACACAATAAAAAACACTTCAAATGCCTCGTTGGGGCTTAAATCACCTAAAGAATTTCAAGCGGGTAAATTAGGTTTTTCTCAAAATACATCTAACATCGATTTTTCTCATGAATATGATGTACTTGCCGGTTTAAATCTTGCAATAGGAGGTGAATTAAGATTAGAAAATTATAAAATAAAAGCAGGCGAACAAAATTCTTATGAGCGATATGATATAAATGGCGTACCTGCGACGCCAACTACATTACCAACACAATTACCAACAGATTTTTTCGGTAGCGGCAGACCTGGTGGAGCCCAGGTTTTTCCTGGCTTTAGGCCTGAAAACTCTTTGAACCGAAATAGGAACAGCCAGGCAGGATATGTAGATGTGGAATTAAACCCAACAAAAGCCTGGCTATTAAACGGTGCTGTTAGATATGAAAACTACTCAGATTTTGGAAGTACATTCAGTTATAAATTTGCAACAAGAATAAAAGCGGGAAAAGGCTTAAATTTAAGAGGTGCTTTAGCTACCGGATTTAGAGCACCCTCATTACAGCAAAAATATTTTAATTCTACTGCGACTCAGTTTATTGGAGGTGTGCCTTTTGAGGTGGGCACTTTTTCGAATGAATCAAAAGCTGCAAAATTATTGGGTATTCCAAATTTAAAACAGGAAACTTCCAGCAGTTACAGCGCAGGACTTACGTACAGAATTCCTAATTCTGGCTTGACTCTAACTGTGGACGGATACTTTATAAAAATAAAAGACCGCATTATTTTGACAGGACAGTTTGCTCGTCCGGGAGGTACACCTGTAGGAGATCAGCTAATCTTGCAGCAGGCATTTGACCAGGCGGGTGCAACATCTGCAACCTTTTTTACAAATGCCATTAACACAGAGTCTAAAGGGATAGATTATATAGCTTCCAACAAATTTAATTTTGAAGGGTTTACTTTAAAAACTGATTTAGCAGGTACAATATCAAAAACAAGAAAAGTAGGAGATATCAAGGCATCAGATATCTTAAAAAATACCGGAAATCTTAACAACTATTTTGATGAAGCCAGCCGGATTTATTTGGAATCTGCAGTGCCACGTTCAAAACTTGCATTAATTAATACACTTACTTATAAAAAGTTAGAATTCTTTTTACGCCATACCTATTTTGGATCTGTTACCGACCCTAATACAACTGATATTAATGGGAATGGTTTGGTGGAAGGAGAAAATATTAACGGTCAGTTTCTGGCTACGGAGCATCCTACATTTGGTGGGCGAACAATTACTGATTTTTCAATCGGTTTTATAGCAACAAAAACCTTAAGAATTACTTTAGGAGCTAATAACATATTTGATATATATCCTGATAAAAATCTTAAAACGCAAACTGCAGCCCGATATAACACAGCAGGCGTTCTTCAACCTGCGGGCACTATTGATTTAAGTAACAACAACCAGTTTGAATACTCAAGAAATGTTTCGCAATTTGGATTTAATGGCAGATATGTTTTTGCAAGATTGAGCTTAAGTTTGTAATTTAAATTGATTAAAAGACCGTTTGATATTTTTTAAACGGTTTTTTAATGTTGTTTATTTTCTAGTGTCATCAGAAATATCATGTAAAACTTTGTAGTGTAAAAGATTTAATCTAAATTATTTACGTAAAATGTTTGTAGGAAATCATTTTTAAAGGCATTTGTTATTTTTTATTAAAATAATAATCCTATCTTTGCGCTCCGAAAATTATGGCTAAGCAAGCACTCATTAAACAAGATGGATCAATAGTAGAAGCGCTGAGCAATGCTATGTTCAAAGTGAAATTAGAAAATGGTCACGAAATATTAGCGACTATTTCAGGAAAAATGAGGATGCATTACATTCGTATTTTACCAGGAGATAAAGTTGGAGTAGAAATGAGTCCTTATGACCTAACGAGAGGAAGAATAATTTTCAGGTACAAATAACTATATCAAAAAGCAAAAACTATTATTATGAAGGTAAGAGCCTCCATTAAAAAACGCAGTGCAGATTGTAAAATTGTGAGAAGAAAAGGGCGTCTGTATGTTATCAACAAAAAAAATCCTCGCTTTAAGCAAAAACAGGGATAATCAACTTTAAAAAGAAAATTTAAAACTGAACAAAATATGGCTCGTATTGCCGGTATTGATCTGCCAAAAAACAAAAGAGGCGAAATTGGACTTACTTA
>JAYVVD010000029.1:0-2771 GCA_043787295.1 Ferruginibacter sp.
AATTCTAGATATTGAAACCGGTTTATTGTTTACAGGAAAAGGTGCTAAATCAGAATCAAACTTTGGAAACGGCGATTACATTAAAACTACATTTAATCCGCTGTATATAGAATTACCATTAAATTTATTGGTTAAGTTTCCTTTGCTCAATAAGGGAAGTAATTTGTTTGCGAATGCAGGTCCTTACGTTGCCATGGGAGTTGCCGGCAAATCAAAATATGAATCTAAGATTGGAATATTGAGTAGCAATTCTGAAAGTAATATCCAATTCAACAACGATAATCCTACAACCGTACAGCAGGAAGATGCGAGTTATGCTAAAACAAAGCGGTTTGATTACGGGTTAAATTTTGGGGGTGGAATAGCATTAAAAAGTTTTATTTTAAAAGCTAATTATGGGTTAGGACTTGCAAAAATAAATTCAACAGAAACAAATAATTCAACAGATAAAAAAAATAAATACCGCACACTTTCCTTGTCTGTAGGTATTCCATTATAATCATCAATCAGTATACAAAATAAAAAAGCTTCCAATTGGAAGCTTTTTTATTTACATAAGTTTTTTTACAACATCTGCTATTAACATTGGTTTACCTAAAGTATAGTAATGTAACGCAGGTACACCAGCTTTTTTTAATTCAATTGATTGGTGTAATAACCATTCAGCACCAATTTTTTCAACATCAGCATCTTCTTTGCATTTTGCTATTTCGTTGGATAAGGCTGTTGGCAAATCAATATGAAAAACTTTAGGCAAAACAGTTAATTGTTTTTTATTAAATATGGGCTTAAGCCCCGGTATTATTGGTATGTTAATTCCTGCAGTCCGGCAATTATCTACAAAAGCAAAATACTTTGCATTGTCAAAAAACATTTGTGTTACAATGTAATCTGCACCGGCATCTACTTTTTGTTTTAAAAACTGCATATCTGTTTCCATGTTGGGTGCTTCAAAATGTTTTTCAGGATAACCTGCAACACCAACACAAAACTTTGTGCTTGCCGTATTTTTTAAATCTTCTTCCTGATAAATACCAGCATTTAAATTTTGCACCTGGTTTATTAAATCTATAGTATAAGTATGACCACCTGGTTCAGGTTCAAAGTTGGTTTCATTCTTTGCGGCATCGCCACGCAACAACAATACATTGTCTATTCCTAAATAATCTAAGTTGATAAGAGCATCTTCTGTTTCTCCTACGCTAAAACCTCCGCAAATAATATGTGGTACAGTATCTACATTATATTTGTTCATGATGGCTGCGCAAATAGATTCTGTACCGGGACGCTTGCGAACCACCACTTTTTTAAAATTACCATCAGCCGTTTTTTTAAATACATGTTCACTGCGGTGATAGGTAACATTTATAAAAGCCGGTTTCATTTCCATTAATGGATCCAAATGGCTGTAAAGAGATTGTATTCCTTTGCCTTTTAAAGGCGGCAAAATTTCAAAAGATAGAACTGTGTCTTTTGCGTTATTTAAGTGATCTGTAACTTTCATGCAGTAATTTAACAGTTACAAAGATAATGGTAAACAAAAAACCCTGCTTTCGAAACAGGGTCTTTAATAATTATTATAAATAATGCATCCAGTTATTTTTTAAAAGAATGAATAACAGCTGAAGTTATCTTCCAATTCTCCTTATCTGTTTTTAACCAATTTACAGAGTAAATACCTTCAGGTTTTGCAACAATGGAGTCTTTAATAACCACATCAAAAGTATATTTTCCGATATACCCTGCCCGTTTGCCTTCACTCCATTCCTGGAGTTTAGTAGATTTAATATTGTTGACTACTTTAATCCCTGGACGTATCCATTTTTCGGAAAATTCATCGGCATTAGTAGTTACCAAATCATCATCAATTAGAACTGCATCTGCTAAGAACATATTTCTTACACCTGCTGAATCGTGTTTGTTCCAATTATTTTCCCAGTTACTTATGAGAGAATCTACAGGGGCTTTTACAGTAATATTTGTTGTATTTGGTTGTGCTTCATTGCACGAAATGATTGCAATAGCTAAAAGTAAGATCAGTATTATTTTTTTCATATTTTATTTTTTAAGTTATTAGGGATAATAATTTGCCAGCTATTTTTTTATAAAGTTCTTTTGCCAGTAAGTGTTACCGTTCTCCCGTTTCCATCTACAAAATTGCCATTAACTGCATCAATATTTAATATACCGATTGCCTGATTATTTTGGGTTGAATCAATTAATTTATTGTTGATAATATTTCCCGTACCTGTGTTGCTGGTTATACTTCCCGTTTTTCTGGCAATGCCTGTCCACCTATTTAAACTTCTTAAAATAATTAAATTAAATGTTCCTGTTTCAGGCAATGTTGTTGAATAATTCCCTTGAAAACATTCAACTAAGTTGCTTGATGTTTCTTTAATAATATCAATAGATGCATTTGGGTGACCCGGAATGTTAGACGATGCAACTATTGGGGTACCGCCACTTAAACCAACAGAAAAATTTATGGTAACCGTACTTCCATTTAAAGTTCCTGTAAATGGCGCTGTGTAAGCCTGCCCCAAAACCCATGTAACGGTCGATGTAAGATTTACAGTAACGCCATCTATCAGCATAACTGCAGTAATTGCTGTACTGTTGTTGGCAATATCAAATATAATAGTACCTGTTGATCCTATAACTACACCTTTATAAATTCCTTTGCTGCTGCTGTTATTTGAAGCAGCTGCATCCGGAGTTGTTTTACAGTTTACACATGTGTAAGCTGTGGGAGTATCGACAGTATCATT
>JAYVVD010000030.1:0-4189 GCA_043787295.1 Ferruginibacter sp.
TCATCGTAATAATAACTGTTGTAGCCATCATCCGTAAACAATTCATCGTTGTTATACTTAATCTGCACAATACTATTTTCATAGTTTACAGGGTTAGCAATTTTTACAAAGCCATTTTTATCACTCGTATAAATGCCTGATTTTATTACTTCATATTTTCTTGTGCTGTAGCTATACGTATTGGTCCAAAGCTGTACTGTGGCTTTCTCAAGTGGTTTTCCATTGTCTCTATCCAGCACATACAATTCATTTTTATTATTGGTTATGTAGCTGATGTTGCTCACATAACTTATCGCTCTACCTACGATATTATTACTTAGTGAAAAATCTTCTTTTATGCTTGCAAGTAAATAATAAGTTCCAACAGGCAATCCATCCACTTTTATTTCTGTTGCGTGCTTCTGAAAATCTTTTTGATCTGGTAGTGCAACAATCCAGCTTTTTAAAGGTTTCAATGCAAGAATTGATGACCATAACCTTTCATAATTATCATTGTTTTCCAGTTTCTTTATTTCGTCTCTGTTAGTTTGTACAATTCTAAAATAAAGTGTATCAATATTTTTAAAACTTACCAGTGCCCGAAATGGTTGCGCAGGTAAATTCACTTTCTCTACATCAAAATGCAGAGAAGGTTTTTCAAGTTGTGTAATTAAGTTTTTACAGTTTATGCCTCCTTCACTTTTGGGAAATTTCACATAAGTTGCTTCGCAAATTTGTTTTGCTTTTACAAGATCAAACTGGTTTTTTTTACCGGTTATAGGATTGTATTTATTACCAGATTCAACCAGCATTTGAGCACGCAGGTAAGTGGCTTGCGCACTTGCGGGGCTGTTATTGTACTTTGTTTCAATATTCAACAATGCATTTTCGTATAGCTTTTCTTTATTTTTAAAAACTCCATGCTCGTTTACAAAATCCAGTCGCTTTAAATCTGCATCCAGCAAGGCTTCGGGCTGTACATCATTTAAATGGAAAGCCAGTAAATTCTGCATTATTTGAAGCGCATTAAAGTAAAGCGATGAAGTATCTTTTGTTTTGAAATTATATGCGGCAAATTCTTTTACGGGTACAAAAGCAGTTTCTTCATTTATAATAAATTTATATTCCGGACTCGACACATCATTTTCTGTATTCATGAAATAATCCAATGCCCTGTGTGCTAAAAAATCGTATAATGTAGTACGCAGTTGTCTGGTATTTTTTCCTTTTTCAATGATAGCATCCAGCCCATTTAAATTGGTAGCTTTTAAAATGGTTTCATTTTTTAGGGAGGCTTTGTATAGAGATGTTACAGTTGCATTCAGCTTTGAAATACTCCATGTGGTAATATCATTCCCTTTCTCTTCTTCCAGCGCAGTTCGGTTATATAATTTGTAGCGGTTGTTTTCTTTATAAGTTTGAAAAAGTTGTGCCTGCATGCTCAGCAAAATATTTTTTGCCGGGGCTTTCGTTTGTGCAATTAATGTATCTACAAAAAAAAGATTTTTCTGCTGGTTATTTTCTTCTACCATGTTCCTGTATTTCATTTGGTACATGGCAGCTTTTATTTGTTCTGCTTCGTTGTTTTTTGCAACAGCATCTTTAAAAATCTTTATGGTCTCATTAAGTGCATCTTTTGTTAATCCTTTTTTTTCAAGAGCTTCAATTTTTTTCCACTCTTTTAAATAATTTTTGTTTGTTTGTGCCATTGCCGTTACAGATAAAAAGGTAAAAATCAGCAGCAAAAATTTCTTTAAAAACATAATTCTCTATTTTAATTACAAGATACAATTTGTTATCAGGCTATTGTTGAAAATCAGTACAGCTCTCTTCAATATTGTAAGATGAAAATGTAAAAGATTATACATAAATGTTTTGCTTTTTTTCTTTAACTATTTTTTGTGCATTAAAAACTGACACGGCACAGCGTTTGAATATAGAGCACAAATCAATCTATAAAGCATAGTTGATTGTATTTATTCACCTTAAATTTTACAGTTATGAAAAAGATTTTAACATTCTTATTTTTTGCAGGTTTATTAACATCTTCTTTTGCGCAAGGGCAAAATGAGAACAATAGAAACCAACATGGCAATGGCACTTACAACAATAACGGGCAGTACGATAACAACCAAAACAACAGTTATCAAAACAGCGCACTTGTTGTAAATGCCTACTCTCAAAATGGCTACACCGTTACGATAGATAATGGTAACTCATATAACAGTAATGGCAACCTTGTGACTGTCGGTTCACTAACACCGGGCAATCACAACATCAGAGTGTCAGAATACAGAAGTAGCATTTTAGGAAGACAGGTGCCAAGAGTTATTTACAACTCAAACATAAATTTTAAACAAAATATAGAAACTACTTTAAACATTGATAACAACAGGCAAGTAAACATTACTGAAAGACAATTGAGCGGAAACGGAAATAATGGAAACAACGGGAAAGGAAAAAAATACAAGAAAAATAAATATCCGCATGATAACCGCAATGGTGAGAAGGAAAAAAAGCACGGTCATGATGATAATGACAACAATGATCGTAAAGATGATTAATTAAAATCTTCAGATTAAAAGCCCCGCTCTAAAAAAAATGCGGGGCTTTTATATTTTTTAAAAATTATAGTTTTTAAATGAAAAAGAAATAAATACTATTTCTTCATTGCCTCAGCCATTGTTTTACCAATATCTGCAGGACTTGCCACTACATGTATTCCACAGGCTGCCATGATCTTCATTTTTGCAGCAGCCGTATCATCTTCGCCACCAACAATTGCACCTGCATGGCCCATACGTCTGCCCGGAGGCGCTGTTTGTCCTGCTATAAAACCTACTACAGGTTTTTTATTGCCTGTGCTTTTTATATATTCAGCAGCTTCTGCTTCCATGCCTCCACCAATCTCACCAATCATAACAATAGCATCTGTTTCATTATCATTCATAAAAAGTTCGATTGCTTCTTTCGTTGTTGTCCCAATGATCGGGTCACCACCAATACCAATGGCAGATGAAATACCCAACCCTGCTTTCGCAACCTGATCAGCAGCTTCATAAGTTAGCGTGCCGCTTTTGCTCACAATACCAATGCGACCTTTCTTAAAAATAAAACCAGGCATAATACCCACTTTACATTCATCAGCTGTTATTACACCAGGGCAGTTCGGTCCAATCAAACGGCTGTTGCTACCTACTAAATAATTTTTAACTTTCACCATATCAGCCACCGGAATACCCTCTGTTATACAAACAATCAACGCAATACCCGCTTCTGAAGCTTCCATAATTGCATCTGCAGCAAATGCAGGTGGCACAAAAATAATACTCACATCAGCACCTGTAGTTTTTACAGCATCAGCAACTGTATTAAAAACCGGACGTTCCAAATGCTGTGTTCCGCCTTTGTTTGGCGTAACTCCACCTACTACGTTTGTTCCGTATTCAATCATTTGCGTTGCATGAAAACTACCTTCCGTACCGGTAAAACCCTGTACAATTACCTTTGAGTTTTTATTTACTAAAACTGCCATGTTTGCTTGTATAAATTATTAATGTTGTTGGTAAAATTTCGGCAAAGATAAGGGGGAATGGGTGAAGGTTCAAAAGGGAAGTTTAAGGTACAAAGTTGTAAGTTTTAAGTCGTGAGCTTTTGCTTTACTCTTTATTAATTATGATTTTTTGGGGGCGTTAAACTGCAAGCAAAGCCAAACATTTAAAGCGGCTATACGTTTTTACTCCGCCACAAGACCCACGCACAAAGCTTCAGCGGGGTAGCCACTTCTATCCGCAGCCCAGTGAACATTTATCTTTTTTCAACTTTTATTATGCACTATTGAAGAGTTACTTTTTTGCTGCTGCTTTTTTATTTTTTGCTACAGTAGCTATATTGGTTTCCATTATGTTAATCCATTGTTGCACATTTATTTTTTTTGCCAATTCACCAATTAGATCAAAAGGAATTTCTTCCGGTTTTTTAAATCTAATACATCCTTTACCCATATCCAGTTTAGAGGGGACTTTTTCATATTCGGCAACAAACCAATCTAACAGATTTGTACTTGCATACAACCCCATGTGGTGCATTGCTATGTAATTTTTTTGAGAGCCGATATTTATAAACGGCAACGGCAACTTGGGGTTGCAGTGGTAACCGCTGGGATAAATACTATGTGGTACTACATAACCAATCATACCATAACTCATTA
>JAYVVD010000031.1:0-9250 GCA_043787295.1 Ferruginibacter sp.
GTCTGCACCATTGATGGTGGCGGTTTGTATAGCCTGCAATGGCGTGTATCCGTATTGCACCATAAATTCAAAATCTTTTGTTTGGGCAACGTTCCAATCATAACCGCCAATATCGGTACCGTAGGCAATTTTTACACCTGCGGCTGTTGCTTTTTTAAATAGTGCGGGTTCCGTTTCGGAGAAATATTTGTTCATGGGGCTTCCGGCTTTTGCACGGCCATCTGCAACAAAATCATTTACATAAATAGTAGGGCACCAATACACATTTTTCTTTACCATGGTCTGTATACATTCATCATCCATACCAAAGCCATGCTCAATAGAAGTTGCGCCTGCATTGATGGCGGCTAAAATGCCATCTCTTGTTACGGCATGTGCCGCAAATTTTCTGTTGCTGCGTTTTACTTCATCGCCTATAGCCATTATTTCTTCTGTAGTAAAATTTTGCAGGCTGCGGTAGCTTCCGTCAGGCAATCTGCTGTAACTTCTGTCTGCATAAATTTTTATCCAGTCTGCACCATGTGCAATTTGGGTGCGCACAGCACGGCGGGCTTCATCCGCACCGGTAATTTCTTGTAATCCTTTTGGTAAGGTGAGCTGCCATGAATAACCCCCTTCGCTGATAGGATAGTGGCCTGTTGTATTGATAGCAAGTGTGGAGACAAACATACGTGGACCGGGCATTTCGCCATTTTTAATTGCTTTTTTAAGATCTACATCTGCATAGCCTGCACCTTCTGTACCAAGGTCTCTAATGCTGGTAAAACCATTTTGCAATGCAATGCTGCAACTGCGCACTGCACGTATAGTGCGGTATGGTATTGATTCTTTTAAAAGCTGAACATCATAGTCTTCGCTGGTAATATCGCCCTGTAACAAAACATGCGTGTGGCAATCTATTAAGCCAGGCAAAATGGTGTATGCAGATAAATCTATTACGGTGTCTGCTTTAATTTTTACCATAGATCCAGCAGGTGAAATGGATTCTATTTTATTATTTTTTACAAGAATAGTTACGTTTTTATTTAACTGACCTGTGCGTACATCGAGTACAGCGCCACATTTTATGGCAGTTGTTTTTTGTGCAGATAAATTAAATGTAATAACACATAAAATAAGAGAAAGCAAAATATTGCGCATAGTTTTTAGTTTTAGTAATACAAAATACTACATTATTTGTTGTAATAAATATTTGCATACAAAGAATAAATTATTGTTTACTTTTTTAAAGAACAAAGGTTTTGTTTGCTTCTTTTTCTATACTTTACAATTTAGAAAAACTATTTAGCACAATAGTATATTAAAATAATGAAGAAGAACTTACTTTATATAGCATTAATAATTGCATTTGTAATTGAAGCGGCATTAACCATCTTGTGCTTTTTTAAACCCATAAATGCGATGAGTTTGTTTGGGTTGGTTTACAGCAATGAAACATCTTTTTTAGCTTACATAATAGCGTGGTTTTGCTTATTGGTATCAATACTGATAATATATGCTATGGTTGGTTTAAAGAACGATAATAGTGGGTATAAAATATTAATTTACATACTGGGGTGCTGGTGGATTGGGCTTGGCATTGGTGTGTATGTAAGTTTTAATAAAACAGATAATCTTTTACTGGATTCGCTAAAGGGATTCATACTGGTTCTGCTAAATTATCTGTATGCAAAAGAGAAAAAAATAAAAATGGGAACTATGTAATTTCAACTACTTGTAATTTCTTTTTACGGGTAAGCTCAGGTGGCAGATTTTCCAGAATACAACTTTTTAAGATAGTAGTAAGTCTTGTTTTTATAAACCCTTTTATTGTTACGATACTGATTTCTCTGGCAGGCGCAGGGCTTTTAAAATAGCGGAGCATTGCTTTTTTAGAAGCACTCATATCAAGCGTTGCAAGTTCGGGTAACAACGTTATACCCTCATTTTTTTCTACAAATTTTTTAAGTGTTTCTATGCTACCGGTTTCATATTCCAAATGTTTTTCTATCGTTGAATTTTTTTGTAACTCACAGAGATTAAGGGTTTGGCTGCGCAGGCAATGGCCTTCTTCTGCCAGCCACAAACGGTTAGGATCAATATCTGAAGGTAGTATATATTTTTTGGCATACATTTTCTCTCTTTTAGAAACATAGGCAATAAACTCTTCGTTAAATAAAATATCTTCTTTTAATTCAGCATGTGCAAGTGGTGTTGCGAGGATACCAATATCCAGACTACCGTTGTTTAAACGCTTAATGATTTTTTCAGTAGTTAATTCACTTATTCTCAGTTTTACTGCGGGGTATTTTTTAATAAAAGAATGTAAAAACAGTGGTAATAAATAAGGTGCAAGTGTAGGAATAATACCAATTTTTAAATGGCCTTCCAAACTGTTTTTTTGCTGTTGAATGAGTTGCTCCACCATGGCAGTTTCTGCAAGTATTTTTTTGGCCTGCTCAATAATTAATGCGCCGGTTTCGGTGGTTGTAACGGGCATGGTGTTTCTCGAAAATATGGTTGTCTTTAATTCTTCTTCCAGCTTTTGCACCTGAAGGCTTAGAGATGGCTGCGCTATGTGGCAATGCGCTGCGGCTTTCCCAAAGTGGCGAAACGAATCAAGTGCAACAATATATTCTAATTGTACAAGGGTCATTATAGGTTAAAGCTATGATAATTTAAAATTAATTTAATAAAATTATAATAATCAGTTAATGTTTTTATTTGGGGTATAGATATTTTTAATTGGTATGATTTTTATAAAAAAGATTAATTAGCAGAAATTTTATTTGTGAAAAAATAATTTTTTCTAACTGGTGTAACAATTACACATTTTATAAATTATGATAAATCCCAGTTGAAAAACAAAAGCCATGAAAAATTAATTTTTTAACTTATTTTTTGATATTTCCTTCAAATGTTTTAATTGATAGTATTTCTTAATAATTTTTAGTGTCTGCACATTTCCTCCTATCATTGCTATTAATAAATTATTTCCTGCAGGATAATTGTTTTTTTTGCGGCAAACACAAGTAATTAAATACTTATACTGTATAGTATAATTTTTTGGAATAACTTTAGTATAACTACCAATGTAATAACAGAAATGACATTAATATTATTTTGACTACATGACAAAATCAGAGATAAAATTTTTAGAAGGACCGCAAAATCGTTGGAAAGATTTCAAGTTTGCGTTTAGTGTATTAACAGAATTTATAAAAGGTTTTAGAAGCCTGCATTGGGCTGGACCTTGTGTAACTATTTTTGGTTCAGCCAGGTTTAAAGAAGATCATATTTACTACAAACAAACAGAAGTAATTGCAGGCGAGATAGCAAAACTTGGGTTTACCATTTTAACGGGTGGCGGACCTGGCATAATGGAAGCTGCAAACCGTGGCGCAAAAAAAGTTGGTGGCAAAAGTGTTGGCTGTAATATTGTGTTGCCGCATGAGCAGAAACACAATCCTTATCTGGACAAATGGGTAAATATCAAATACTTTTTTGTACGTAAAACACTGCTAATAAAATACTCCTATGCTTTTGTTGTAATGCCCGGTGGTTTTGGTACGCTCGATGAATATTTTGAAGCGCTTACACTCATACAAACAAAAATGATCAGTCAGTTTCCTATAATAATTTTTGATAAAGATTTTCATAAAGATATTATAGACCATATAGAAATGATGAAAGAAAAAGCCACCATTTCTCCTGAGGACCTTAACCTTTGTTTGTTTACAAATTCTGTGGAGGAAGCCGTAATTCATATAAAAGAAAAGGCCATCGGTAGGTTTAAATTAAAGCCCGCCGTTATGAGAAAAAAATGGTGGCTGTTTGAAAATTAAAAATCTTTGGGGCTTTGCTCAGTATACAATAATAAAGCAGTTGTTCGGGCTATTGTTGCAACCTTCGCTGTGCTGCGGTTTTCACTAATATCCGCAGCCCTTGGGCATTAACACTATATTGAACAATAAATAAAAGTTACTGTGTGTATGCAAACCTTGCGCTTTTTAATGTCAATATTCAATCTTGTCTTTATTTAATTTCCAGGCTTCAAAAACTTTAATGGCTTCGGTTCTGCCGAGTGTCGTAATTGGAATTTTTCTTTCAGTAATGGTGCACTTCATTTCATCGTATAACATAGAGTCATCAAAACCTGCAGCAGCAGCATCTTCTCTGTTGTTGGCAAAATAAATGGCTTTAGGCCTTGCCCAATAAATAGCACCAAGGCACATGGGGCATGGCTCGCAGGAAGTATATATTTCGCAGTCTTCCAGCTGAAAACTGTTTAAATTTTTACACGCATCTCTTATGGCTACAACTTCGGCATGTGCTGTAGGGTCGTTGGTGGAAGTTACTTTATTGTTGCCCCGGCCAACAATAACATCTTCTTTCACAATGACACAACCAAACGGTCCGCCTTCTTTATCCAGCATTCCTTTTTTTGAAAGCTCAATAGCTTCGTGCATAAACTTTTCTTCTCTCGTCATAACGGGCAAAAATATAAAAAGGAATGTGTTTATTAGCTGTAAGTTGAAAATTAATTACCGCCTGCAAAAGTGTTGATAAATGATTTATAGTTGAAGGGCTGCAGGAGGTGAAGGGAAAGTGCCACCAGCGGCGGTACCGCAGCAAAGCGGAGCCCGCAGCAGCCTGAACAACTCCTGCTTATTGTTTAATGCAGAAAGCCTCAAACTTTTGCAAATTTTGTCTTAGTTATTGTGAAAAACGAAATAAAAATTGTTTTACCGCTTAAATGAGCTTGGTAATTATTGTAGATCTATTTAATAGAAATATGTTATGTATTTTTACACTATCAAATGTTAGTTTAAAATAATTATATGGGAATATTAAGGCAGATAGGTCAGTACTTATACATTGTAAAAAAAGATCCCAACGATAAAAGTACTCAGTGGATGAGGTATATGCATGGCATAAACCGGCTAAGTATTTTGCTGTTTATTTTTGCCATGATTGTGCTTGCTGTAAAACTTTTAAGGCAGTAAAAAATCATAAATTTGTTGTGCGGCATTTGCAGATGCATTGCCCGACCCATGTAGCAAATTGAATAAATTATCGTAGTCTATTTTTATTGCATTTCTCTTTTCATCATCCTCCAGGAAAAGTTTTAATTCAGCCACAAGATTTTTTACATTCAGCTCATCCTGTATTAATTCCTTTACAACTTCTTTGTTCATAATAAGGTTTACAAGCCCTATGTATTTTATCTTAATCAGTCTTTTGGCAATTTGGTAAGATATTTTTCCACCTTTGTAACATATTATTTGTGGTACTTTAAAAAGTGCCGTTTCTAAAGTTGCTGTGCCACTTGTAACTATGGCCGCTGCTGATTTTGCAAGTAAGTTATACGTTTGATCTGCAACTGATGAAACATTATTATAAGACTGCAAAATTTCTGCATAAAAATTATCTTCCAGCCCTGGTGCTTTTGCAACAACAAATTTATAATCAGGAAAATAATCTGCCACCTGCAACATAATTGGAAGCTTAATTAAAATTTCCTGCTTACGACTGCCGGGTAAAACTGCAATAATTTTTTCTTTTTTAATGTGTGGATTATTTGAATTGAAATTGCTTATTACTTCCGCCAAAGGATGCCCAACATAATTTACTTCAACATTAAATTTTTTATAAAAATCTTGTTCAAAAGGAAGAATAACAAGCATTTTATCTACATCTCTTTTTATAGCATGTACCCTGTTTTCCTTCCATGCCCAAATTTGCGGAGATATGTAGTAAACGACTTTTATTTTTTGTTGGTGCGCCCATGTTGCAATGCGCATATTAAAGCCTGGGTAGTCAATTAAAATGAGAACATCAGGCTTGTATGCTGTAATATCTTTTTTACAGAAAGCAATATTTTTAAAAATGGTTGGTAGGTTTTTTATTACTTCTGTAAAACCCATAAAAGCAAGTTCCCGGTAATGCTTTACAAGCAAGGCTCCTGCAGCCTCCATTTTATTACCACCCCAGCAACGGATGCTAGCGGCAGCATCTTTTTTTATGAGTTCTTTTATAAGATTACTCCCATGTAAATCTCCGCTGGCTTCGCCCGCAATTATGTAGTATTTCATTTAGAGGAATGAAGGTTTTATTGCAAAGTAATTATTTAATGAACAAATTTCCTTTATAAAAACTATCTTTAAAATATAAATTTAAATGTATGTTTCGCCTTTTAAAACTAACGCATTCAGTAATTTTTTTACTGTTTGTTGGTTTTGTATCCTGTAAAAATAAACACAACTTTAAAAGAAATGATCTTGTTGCAGACGCTTCTCAAATGAATGTGAAGGTAAAAGCAAATATTGAAAATATTATTACTGCAGCGGGAACCAGCGAGCGTTTGCAGGATTCAACTTCACTTCAGTATTATGGTGTACTAAAATATTTATACCATCAAAATCAAAATACAGGTTTTTGGAGCAGTGATGAAAAATGGACTAAAAATACTATTATACTTTTAAATTATATTGATACTGCGCAAAGGAATGGTTTGTATAAAGAAGATTATCATTATAACAATATCAAATATTTAAAAAACATTTTAGAAACAGACTCTGTAAAAAAAACGGACGCCGTAATGTGGGCAAATGCTGATATACTTTTTAGCGATGCATTTGCAGCTTTGCTGAAGGATTTAAAACAAGGCAGGCTGGTACACGACACTTTATCTTACAGAAATGATACTTCAAAATACAAGGCCTTTTTTAACCTGAATTTTGAAAAATTAAAGGGTGGGCAAAGCCTTGATAATATTTTAGCAGAAGCAGAGCCAAAACACTCGGATTATAAAAAATTAAAAACTGCCTTAAAAAAGTTTGCTGACAGTATGGATGATAAGGTTTATACTTATTTAAATTATCCTCCTAAAGATTCAATTTCTTTTATAAATTTATTTAAACAGAGAATGGGTGAGGAAGGCATAGAAATTACTTCTACAATAGATAGCAACCAATTAAAAAGTATTATAAAAAAATACCAAGCTAACAATGGTTTGGTTGTAGATGGAAAGATTGGAAACAGCGTTGTAAAAAAACTCAATTTAACTGACAGGCAAAAATTTAATGTTGTTGCCATTACCCTCGATAAGTATAAAATGTTACCCGAGGTGATGCCTGAAAAATATATTTGGGTAAACCTGCCATCTTTTTATTTAAAAGTGTTGAATTCGGATACCGTTGCATTTTCTTCAAAAATAATTTGCGGAAAACCTGCTACACCAACTCCACATATTACAAGCGCTATAAATAATATGGTCTTATACCCAACCTGGACAGTACCTTCAAGCATTATAAAAAAAGATATGCTTCCCGGTCTTAAAAAAAATTCAACTTATTTAACAAGGAAGGGTTTGTATCTTTTAAACGGTAAGGGTGAACATATAGATGCATCATCAATTGACTGGGCTAAATATACAAAGGGAATTCCCTTTCTTATACAACAGGGCAGTGGAGATGACAATGCATTAGGGGTTATAAAATTTAATTTTGAAAATACCTATTCAGTTTATTTGCACGATACAAACCAACGTTATCTTTTTAAAAACAGCGTAAGAAGCCTTAGCCATGGCTGTGTGCGGGTGCAGGAGTGGCTAAAGTTAGCAAATTTTATTGTAAGAAATGACAGTTTAAACTGGAAGAAAACTGAATCAATGCCTTACAACACAGATTCTATTGTTAGCTGGATTGCACAAAAACAAAAACACAGTGTAAGTGTAAAAAACAAAATACCTTTATTTATAAGATATTTTAGCTGTGAGGCTGTAAACGGCAGTATAAAATTTTATGACGATATTTACGGAGAAGATAAAGCTTTAAAACAGCAATTTTTCGCTGCTAAATAATTCTTTTTACCAAAATTACTGCATGCTAAGATCAAAATTTTTAGAGCGATTATTTATAATGCTTTGCATTTTTTTATCTAATCAAAAATTAATCGGGCAGGCAAAACTTACTGAATTAAAAACACAAACTGCTCAAGCAAAAAAAAATACCAAAACGCTGTTTGGACAGGCAAGCTTTTATTCCCTAAAATTTGAGGGTAGAAAAACAGCAAGCGGACAGATATTCAAACACAAAAAATTTACTGCGGCCTGCAACATGCTTCCTTTAGGAACTTTTATAAAAGTAACAAATCTTAAAAATGGGAAAACTGTAGTAGTGCAGACAAATGACCGTTTACATGTAAAAACCAAACGGTTAATAGATTTAACGATGGCTGGGGCAAAAAGGTTGGGCTTTGTTGCATCAGGGATTACAAAAGTAAAAGTAGAAGTGCTTGGAGGCAAAAAAGATAAGATGGATACCACAACCAGTAACATCCAATTATAAATAGTTTTTTGTGAAATTAATTTTAGTAATTAAATCTTAGGACCTATTTTTGCAAAGTTTAAGAAAAAACAACAACCATGAAAAAAAACATATTTTTAATACTGGCAGTTTTTGCAAGTGCCAGTGTATTTGCACAATCTGGGTATAAAAAAAGACCAAGTCTTGCAATACACTTCAGTTTGATAGATTATAAATCTGCTGTTGATGTGCGCACAAAAAGTTTAGAAAGAGTTATCAACGAAAAACAGTTTTTTAAGTTCAATAGAATGGATCCCGCTATTTCTATAAGTTATTTGGAAGGGTTTACCAACCATGTTGATATAGCTGCAACTCTTACGGGAGGTTTTGTAAAGCACCCCGTATCTGATGCAGTTAGAAACGCAAGTGGAAGTGAACATTTTTTACTTGAAGCTGCAGTAACAGGAAATGTAAAATTGTTAACTGATAACTATTTTTTTACGCCATTTCTCACTGTAGGTATCGGGGCAAGCCAATGGGCAGGATATTACAGCGCATTTACTCCTATTGGTCTGGGATTTCAATTTAAAGTTGCCGACGGTACTTTCTTATTATTAAATTCTCAATATCGTATACCAATTACTGAGAATGGTGCTTACCATTTTTACCATAGTGTTGGTTTTGCAAGTGCTATAGTAGATAAAAAGCAACAGGTTGTTGTTTTACCTCCTGCACCACCTGTGGTTTTAGATCGTGATGGCGACGGTGTACTGGATGCCGATGACAAATGTCCTGATGTTGCCGGTTTGCCGGCATTACAAGGTTGCCCTGACAGAGATGGTGATGGTATTACTGATGCAGAAGATAAATGTCCTGACGTTCCAGGTTTAGCAAAATACCAAGGTTGCCCAATACCGGATACTGATGGTGATGGTATTAATGATGAGCTGGATAAATGCCCT
>JAYVVD010000032.1:0-2662 GCA_043787295.1 Ferruginibacter sp.
AACAAGATATAGTTACACAAATTCTAAAACCAGCAAAAGCTTTTTCGCCAATATATTCTTACAAACAGCAGATAATTATATAACAAGCGCAACCTATATCCCTAAGACAGATTCTATTATTCAAAATGGTATAAAACTTCAAAGAGGATCGCAGCTTATCAAACCTGTAAACCTTAATGGTTATAGAAGTGCACGTACCTTCTTTAATTACAGCATGCCTTTAAAAGCCATTAAAACAAACCTTAATTTAAATACTGGTTTTGCTTACAGCAGATTGCCCGGGCTTACAAACAATATCAATATTGTTACCAATAATATTGTTTACAATGCAGGAGTAGTATTAGCAAGTAACATAAGCGAATTTGTCGATTTCAATTTATCGTACAATTCAAATTTTAACCAGACTTCGGGTGCCGGAAGTGGAAATAATAATTATATAAACCAGACTATAGGAGCACAAATAAATCTTTTAAGTAAAACGGGCTGGTTTGTACAAAATGATGTTTCTTATCAGGCAAATTCTGGCTTAAGCGCAGGATTCAATCAAAAATACAGTTTATGGAATGCTGCCATTGGCAAAAAGTTTTTAAAGAATAAAGTAGGCGAACTAAAACTTTCTGTATTTGACCTTTTAAAACAAAACCAAAGTATTGTTAGAACTGTAGATGCCAGGTATATTGAAGATGCACAAAGCAAGGTTTTACAGCAATATTTTTTACTGACATTTACTTATAACCTTAAAAATTTTGGGGTAGCCGCAAGACCTATCTTAAAAAGAGAAAATGCAGAAGGTGGTTACAGGGGAGGACCGGGGTTTTAATAATTAAGTTTAATTCTAACTAAGTATACCGTTTATAATTGAGTGCTTTAAAATATTAGTTTGTTGGCAGTATCTTACGCTGGAAAAAATACTTCTTTTTTGAACCAGCAGGCTATTATTGAAACAAAACAAAATGGTGAAAATGATTTTGCCGGCATTGTAAGTGACCGCCAGCAAATGGTTTACAATACTGCATTGGGTATTGTGCAAAATGAAGAAGATGCTGAAGATGTAGCACAGGAAGTTTTTTTGAAAGTGTACGAAGGGTTAAAAAGTTTTAGAAATGAATCCAGTTTATCTACCTGGATTTACCGAATAACTATTACCACTGCTCTTGATTTTGAAAAACAGAAAAAAAGACAAAAAAGAGGTGGATTGATGCAACGTGTATTTGGTTATGCTGAGGCAGTTGAGAAGCCGGATTTTTTCCACCCGGGGGTTGCTTTAGATAATAAGGAAGATGCAGCAGTTCTTTTTATGGCTTTGAAAAAATTGCCTGAAAAACAACGGACAGCTTTTTTACTTCATAAAATGGAAGGGCTTACAAACAAAGAAATAGCAGCAATAATGGAAACCAGTTTGCTTGCAGTAGAATCATTGCAGGTAAGGGCTAAAAATAATTTGAGAACTCATTTAAATGAATATTATAAAAAACATTTTAATTAAAATACCGGGCATTTATGAGCGATATATTTAATGATAAAATTGATAATACCCTAAAAAGTATTGATGGATTAGTCAAGGCTTCTCCCCAGCCCTTTTTACTTACCCGAATAAATTCCCGTTTAAATAATGCTGTAGAAGAAACAGTTTGGTCTCAAATAGCTTTTTATTTAAAAAAACCAATGGTTGCAGGATTTGCTATTTTACTGTTATTTTTTGTAAATATCATTGTTATAAAAAGCATTAAGAACAGCAGCGAAAAAGAGAGTATTGCAAAAAATGTAACTTCTCAAAAATACGATTTTGCCATAAACGTATCTGTATTATATGATATAGAAAATCAGGAGCCATGATCAGAACAGAAAACCCATCCAACAAAATATTCATTATTGTAATTGCATTGTTACTTATAGCCAATATAGGTACACTGACACTTTTACTAACTACTGATAAAAAAACTGATTACGGTGACCGCAAAAACAGCATGCGTAATTATTTAAAAAATGAATTAGGTTTTTCAGATGCCCAGCTTGTAGCTTTTGATACCGTAAATAGCAAACACAGAGCAGAAGTAAAACCCATGTTTGATGAAATGCGCACACACAAGAAATTAAATTTAAGAAATATGGGTGCGCAAAATTTTAGTGACAGTTCTATTATTGTTGCTGCAGACTATGCAGCAGCGCAACAGGAAAAGCTGGAAATGAAAATGCTTAGCCAGTTAAAAGTAATTAGAAATTTATGTACGCCTCAACAACGGGCAATTTTTGATACAGGCTTTTATAAAACGATGAGTAGACCAAACAGCGAATCTAAAAATAAATAAATAAACTATATCAGCATAAAATAAATAATGCAAATATGAAAAAACAAATCTTGATTAATTTGCTTGCTATTGTTGCAGCAGCAGGCAGTATCAATGCACAGGGTAATATGCAACAAAAAAGTCCTGCAGAAAGAGCTAAAGAAACTTCTATAAAATTAAAAACGGATCTTACGCTGACCCCAGAACAAGATGCTAAAGTGTATACCGTTTTTGAAAACCTGTACAACACCCAACAAAAAGCAATAGAAGAAATTAGAAATTCAGGCTCGATGGACAGAGAAAAAATGAAAGAAACCAGAGATAAATTAAATGCTGAAAGAGATGTAAAACTAAAAGCCATTTTAACAAATGAG
>JAYVVD010000033.1:0-8856 GCA_043787295.1 Ferruginibacter sp.
TGTGCCAAGGCTTCTTTAGTTAGAACGGTATTATCAAAATAAAGAGTGTCTTCAGTTATAAATTTATTTTCCAGTGCATAATTTAATTGTGAAAGTGGCAATATTTCAACTTTGTCTTTAATATAAAAAGTAAGCATTTGCCGGTCGAATAAGGATACGCTGTATTTTTTTTCTATTTCTTTTATTAGCCTTACAGAGCTGTCCGTACTGCAACCACTTACCCCTGTTGCATTTTCATCTGCCATTAAAATAATAAACCTTCCAAAAAATAAATTAGCATAACCTTTTACGGGTGTGCCATGGCTTTTCCAGTCTGTTACAAATTTCTGTAACATAGTTTCCATTTCCAATGCTTCCTGCATAAAAAATATACGGTCGCTCTGGTAAATCCACACTCTTGAATTTGGCGCAAAGTCTTCCGGTAAATATTCTGCTATGTTGAAATTCATAATTGTAATTTAAGTTTTGGTTATAAGGGTTAACGATGCGGCTACCAACTCCGCAATATCCATCACGGCTACTTCATCTTCCATCTCTTTGTTTTTTACACCATCTGTCATCATTGTATTGCAAAACGGACATGCAGCGGCAATAATATCTGCACCCGTTGCAAGAGCTTCGTTGGAGCGTTCAATGTTTATTCTAACATCGCCTTTTTCTTCTTCCTTAAACATTTGTGCACCGCCTGCACCACAGCACAAACCGTTGCTCTTACAGCGTTTCATCTCTATCAACTCTACATCTAAAGCTTCTAAAACTTTGCGTGGTGCTTCGTATATTCCATTTGCCCGGCCAAGGTAACAACTGTCGTGATAAGTAATTTTTTTGCCCTTAAATGCACCATCTTCATTCATGGTTATTTTGCCATCGTCAATTAACTGTTGCAAAAAAGTTGCATGATGAATTACTTCATAATTGCCACCAAGAGCCGGATATTCGTTTTTAAAAATATTGAAACAATGCGGGCAGGCTGTTACAATTTTTTTTATGCCATAACCATCCAGCACCTGTATATTTTGGTAAGCCATCATTTGAAATATAAACTCGTTTCCGGCTCTGCGGGCTGGGTCGCCTGTACACATTTCTTCTTTGCCAAGTATCGCATATCTAGTATTTGTTCTTTCTAAAATTGTAGCAAATGCTTTTGTAATTTTTTGTGCTCGCTGGTCAAAACTTCCGGCACAGCCTACCCAAAATAAAACTTCAGGGGTTTCGCCGGCAGCCATTAAGTCGGCCATTATTGGTACATGCATATTCACTTTGAATTTTATTAAAGCAAAGTAAGTAACAATTTGTTAGTGATGTTTGCCACAGAGCAATTATTTTTGTAGATTAATTAATTATTTGAAAAAATTTATAACAATATTTACAAAATGGGAAGCATGGCCATTTGCACTGATATATGCGCCCATTGCGCCTTTTTGGGCTTGGTACATGTTACGTTCCCGTGCCGTATGGTTTTTTACACCCAGCAATCCCAAGCTTACATTTGGTGGTATGGAAGGCGAACCTAAAAGAGAAATGTACGATTTGCTGCCACTAAATTTATATCCTGCCACATTGAATGTGTTGCCCTCACAGCGTTTCGATGAAGTTTTAAAACATATAAATATTTCGGGTATTGAATATCCTTTTATTGTAAAACCGGAAGTAGGAGGGCAGGGAATTTTGTTTAGAAAAATAGATAATCAAGCATCTCTAAAGCATTACCATTCCTTCGTTCCCGTTGAGTATATTATACAAAAAATGGTTCACTATCCAATTGAAGTAAGTGTGTTTCACATAAAGCATCCTGAACAACAAAAAGGAATTGTTACCGGTTTCCTCCATAAAATTCCATTACAGGTTTTAGGGGATGGAAAACATACTTTGGCACAACTGGTCTTGCTTAATCCTAAAGCACAAAAGCGATACAACGATTTGCATAGCAGGCATGCTGAAAAGTGGAATAAAATACTCTCTATAAATGAAAAATATATTTTAAGCTATGCCGCCAACCACAACAAGGGTGCACACTTTATAGATTTAAAAGATTTTATAAACGATGATTTGGTGGCAGTATTTGATAGATTAAGCATCAGGATAAATGATTTTTTTTATGGCCGTTACGATGTCATGTGTAACAGCATTGAAGATTTACAGCAGGGTAAAAACTTTACTATATTAGAATACAATGGTTGTGGTGCAGAGCCCAATCATTTTTATGATACGGGATATACATTAAGAGGTGCCCATAAAGAAATACTGAAGCATTGGAAACTGCTGTATGAAATAAGTAAACATAATGCAGATCAAGGTATCAAGCCATGGAGTTTTTGGAGAGGTGTAAAATTTCAAAGAGATACAAAAAAATTATATAGGACTATGAAAGAGGCAGACGAACGCATGGGATAATTAAAATGATCTTCCATGTGTAAGATTGACAATTTTTCGGGTCAAATAATTGCTCTTATTCATCCATTTTATCAATATATTTGTTGCTGTAGTTTTGCCAAAAAAATATTGTACTATTTTACCTATTTTAACTCTTTTTTCAAAATTATTTTTCCATTTTTTACTGTAGTTTCCTTCCATTTCTTTTCTGCTTATTGTATCATTAAGGAATGCTGAAATTTCCATTGCTGCAAGCTTTGAGGCATGCATTGCCATGCTCATGCCGTTGCCACACAAAGGTGTTATCATTCCTGCCGCATCGCCAATCATCAATATATTATTCTCGACAGCATTTTTTTTGCTGAAAGAAATCTGTGAAATAGAAAGGGGTGCATCGTAGCAATGCTCCATACTTTCAAAAACTTTTTTTAAGTGCGGGTTTTGATACAAGACTTCTTCTTCCGCTTTTTTAATTGAGCCTGCTTTTTTTATATTGGATGCTTTTGTTAAATAACAAATACAATACTTATCATTTTCAATTTTAGACATGCCGCAATAACCATCTTTAAAATTATGAAGTGCAATTACATCATCTTCAAAATTCATTTTTACATGGTATTTTATTCCAACATAATTATTTAATCTGGATGATGATTTTTCTGTAAAATCCCTTTTCAATTTTACATCAAAATTGCTGCGCTTGCCCCATGAGCCGCAACAAACCCTGGTATTACAATTCCCTTTGATTGTCTTAATATTAAAAATATCATTATCAAAATGTACATCTTCTACCTTGCAGTTTTCAAGAACCGAAACACCAGCTGCTAGAGCAATATTTTTAAGCAAAAAATCAAGTTTGTATCTACTTATTCCAAAGCCTCCTAAACCAAGATCAGATTTTAAAGATTGACCATCAGGAGATGTTACCCATAATTTATTTATAAATGCAACTTCCTGGCCTTTTAAATCGACACCAATTTCGCTGGTAAGAAACTTCCAACTTTCCATGCTGATGTATTCGCCACAAACTTTGTGAAAAGGGTAGGTTTCTTTTTCAAATAAAATAACTGAATGACCTTTTCGGGCCAGCTGTATAGACAAATTAAGGCCGGCTAAACCACCACCAATTAAAGCAACATCAAAAGTTTTATTATCAATCATTTTTGCAAACTATAAGATAGCGAAATGCCCATTTCCATTTAATGCTGTAATTGTTAATACCTGCTTTCAGAAACAATAATTGCCAATCTTTTTTTCTAAAACTTCTGGCTACAGAAATTGGTCCATCATTTTTTACCATGTATGATTTGGAGAAAATAGCCGTAAGCCATTTAATAAGGTAATAAGCCACAGTATTGCGTTGCAGGTCATTTACAAAAAAACCTTTTCTGCTGTTGTGTTTCATCCAGTTTAACATATCCACTAATTGGTCATTGCTAAAATGATGGCAAAAAAGGGATGAGAATATGATATCAGGCTTGTCTTTAAATTGTACTTTGCTGTAATCGCTCGCAATCCATTCCGCCTTTAATTCTTTGTATTGCAATTTTGCAAAATCAATGCACGATTCTTTTAAATCAATACCGGTAAATGTGACATTTGTAAATTTTTTTGAAATTGCTTTTAAATTATCACCGCCGCCACTTCCTATCTCGCAAACTGAAAATAAATTTTTATTATCCGGATAAAAACATCCAATTCCCTGTATTGTAATTGTATGACCACCAAGTAATGTATTGATAGAATTTAATTCTTTAATGCAAATTTTCACATCTTCAAAAGGCAGATCATCTTCATCCAGTATTTCTGTTTTTTTACTTCTTTCCTTTAAATTAATCATAAGTGGCAGTGAAGGTTTCCATCGTTAAACCTGGGCCAAATGCAGCACCAAAAATAACAGATTCTTTTTTATTATTTTCTACTATTTCATCCATAATTTTTTGTAAAACAAATAAAATAGTTGGAGAACTCATATTGCCATAATCATTTAAAACTTTATAGGATGCTGCAAAACTTTCTTTTTCAAGATGTAAACTTTGCGCAATTGATTGCAGTATTTTTTTTCCTCCAGGGTGAATGCACCAGTCTGTAACATCATACTGGGTTCTATTTGTTTTTTGCATAGCTGTAGTTACAAGTTGCTCAAAATCTGCTTTTATTAATTCAGGAATATATCCACTCAATGTCATGAGAAACCCTTTTGTGGAGAGTTGCCATGACATATCTTTTTTTCCTTTAAAAATAACATCAGAATAAAAGTTCTCTAATATTAGTCCTTTTCCTGCATTCTTTCCCTGCATTAAAATTGCTGCGCAGCCATCTGCAAAAAGCAGTGATGATGTCATGTTATCAACTGAAATTTCTTTTTGAAAATGCAAGGTGCAAAACTCTGTACATACGATCACAACGTTTGCACTTTCTGTACTGCTGCAAAAAGCATCCGCTATTTTCATTGCATGAATAGCAGCGTAACAACCCATAAAATTAACGGACGTTCTTATAATTGAATGTGGAAGATTCATTTTTTCCATTACCTGTAAATCAAGCCCAGGCGCACTCATACCGGTACAACTCACTGTTATAAGATGAGTGATCTGATCTTTATTTATTTTTCCTTCTATACATTTGTTAATAGTTTCTACTGAAAGGTCCGCTGCAAAGCTATCGTAAATAGCCATTCTATCTTCAATACTTGGCACTTCATTTTCTTCTTTATCAGCAGAAAAAAAAGTTCTTGTTTCTTCGGGTTCAGTAAAATCTGCTAATACTGAATGGCGGTACTCAATTCCACTTTGCCTGTATAAAAAACCTAATTTACGGGTATCATCTTCAGTGTTGTTATACACTTCATCGGCATAAGAAAACAGATCTGTCTGCAAATGTTTGTGTGATGGAACACCCGTTGCTATCGAAATTATTTTACTCAAAATTTATTTTTTATTATCAAAATTATTATAAATGCAAGATTGCTTCCTGTAGCTGCTATCCAATTCATCTTAGTAGAATTTTTATAGCTGACTTCATTTATATTTTGTTTTACTTTAATGTACCATCTAAGTAAAAAAAATACCGATGGAAACATACATACTGATAGTACTAAAAATCGGTCCAACTCCAAATTTGACGCAAAATAATAACCTGTAAGTAACATGGCTGTAAAACTCATAATAAAAGAAAGTAAAAATGTTCCTCTATAGCCCAACATCATACTTATCGTTTTTATGTTGGAAACCGCATCTTGCCTGTGCTGGTAAATTTGCGTGAGCGGATAAAAACTTCCAACAAACAATGTACTTACCGCCATAGGAAGCAGGGGTAAATAATTATTTTGTAATATGCAGCAGGAGTTGAACACCATAAAATATACGATACCACCCTGAAAAACGATTGCAATGAAGTAACTTATCAGAGGAAATTTTTTAAGCCGAATGCCGCTGTAGCTATAACTTTTAGATGCAATAATGTATAGTAAAAGAAGGAATGTAAATTGGTTACTTACCAGCAAGCCTAACAATAATCCGGCTAAATCCAAAAAAATGCTGGCGTAATAAAGCTGTTTTGTTGCCGATAAAGGATTTTCAACACAGCCAATGCTGTCTGTGTCTTTATCCATATAACTATTGTAGCCATTACTTGCCGGGTAAATAAAAAAATGTAGAATGATAAATACCCAAATAGCTTTGCAAATATTAATGTTGTTAATTTGGCTTAAAGCAAACCAGTAAACGGGCATCAGGAAAAAAGAAAATTTTATTCTTAATAATTGAATAGTTGAAGCCTGTAGAATGAAGCTCATCTTTGTAAAGTAGTCTAAATTTGTTAATAATTTTAAGTAGATAACAAACCGACTTTGATTGGTTGTAATTTTAACCTTTAAATGTTATACATGAAAAAAATATTAGTTTGTTTATTTTTATTTACCTCAGTTTTGGTAAATGCTCAAACTTACTTACCCTCGGAACAGGGAAGTAAATTGCACTTCGTTATAAAAAATTTGGGTATAAACACTGGCGGCGATGTTAAAGGGTTAAAAGGCAAAATTATTTTTGATTCAAAGAATACTGCCAGATGTTTTTTTGATGTTACCGTAGCCGTAAAAACGATTGATACTGATAATGGTAAAAGAGATGAACATTTAAGAAAAGAAGAATATTTTAATGTTGAAACCTATCCTGTGATACATTTGGTAAGCACAAAGATTGAACCCGGAGCAGACCTTAAGCACTTTGTTTTTAAAGGGAATCTCACAATAAAAAATATTACAAAACCCATCAGTTTTCCTTTTTCTGCAGAGGGTAAATCAGGTGGCGCATTATTTGTTGGTTCTTTCGACATTAACCGGATTGATTTCGGGGTGGGAAAAGAAAGCTTCAGCCTTTCAAACAGAGTGAAGATTACACTGAATGCTTTTGCAAAAACACAATAACTTTATTAAGAATATTAAATTGGCACAAAATTTTAATATTGCTTTTCAAAAATAACCATTGGTAAAACTGATAAAAATTTTTTCGTGGGGTTTGATCATCAGTTTTCTTGGATCATTGCCTTTGGGGACACTTAATGTGGCTGCAATGCAGATAGGTATTTATGAAGGTGTAAGAAATGCCTTATACTTTTCCTTTGGTTCGCTACTGGTTGAAATGTTGTATGTAAGAATTTCATTGGTAGGAATAAATTGGTTACAGAAGCAACAACGCTTAATGGAGGTAATGCAATGGGTTACTTTCGGCATTATTGTACTCTTAGCTTTTGGCAGTTTTTATGCAGCCATTAAAACAAGCGGTGGGTCACAAAATGTAAATGCAAATCCTTATGAGAATATAACTGTCAGTAGGTTTTTGCTTGGTGCTATTGGTTGTGCTATCAATCCAATTGTGGTTATTTTTTGGTTTGGCTGGAGCACTGTTCTTTTTACAAAAAAAATATTGAAACCGATTAACAGTTATTATAATTTTTATATTGTTGGTATAGGTTTGGGTGCACTTGCAGGCAACTGTGTTTTTATTTTTGGTGGAAAGTGGCTGGTAGAAAGAATTGCAAATAGTCAGCAATATCTTAACTGGATTATTGGAAGCGTATTCGCCATCACAGCTGTTATACAACTTATAAAAAACTTAAGAAACAAACCTATTGCGAAAAATATAGCGGAAGTAATTGAGAAAGATATTAACCTGATAAGCGAAAAAAAGAGTCTTCGATAAAAAAGGTTTTTGTTTTAATTTTCCATTTCTAAAGCCCATTTGTCTCTATCATCCGGACTCAATTTCCATGGAGCATAGTTAGTTTCAACATTGGTAAACATTCCATTCCATTCCTGTGGTGCATTGCTGTCTTCCATTATTAAACCTCTTCTTAATTCAGTAATAATTTCAAGTGGGTTAATACTAACAGGACAAGCTTCTACACAGGCATTGCAAGTAGTACATGCCCGCAATTCTTCCACAGAAATATAATCGTGTAACAATGTTTTTCCATCATCTATAAACGAGCCGTTTTTATCAATATTTTTACCAACTTCCTGTAAACGATCTCTCGTATCCATCATTATTTTTCGGGGACTTAAAATTTTACCGGTCATATTTGCGGGGCAAACTGATGTACAACGTCCGCACTCTGTACAGGAATATGCTCCCATTAAGTTTGTCCATTTTAAATCAAAAATATCCTTAGCGCCAAACTTAATTGGTGCAGCAGCAACTGTAGGAATGAGTTCTGGCTGCATCATATATTTTACTTCATTTTGTACGCTCACCATGTTATCCATTTCGCCCAAAGGTTCAAGCCTTCCATAATATGAATTGGGGAAAGCTAATGCAATGTGCAGGTGTTTGCTATATGGCAAATAATTAAGGAATGCGAGAATACCTGTAATGTGCAACCACCAGCTTGTGCGTTCAATTGAAATGAGGGAAGAGGCAGAAAAATTACTGAAAAGTGGTGCAATAAAACCAGAAATAATAAAACTCCCTGTTTCTATATAATGTTCACTACCCTTTAATTGCAAAGCCCTGTCAGTGCTGTTCATTAAAAGAAACAATGACATCAATAAAATTTCTACAACTAAAATAACATTAGCATCTGTGCGGGGCCAACCGGTTAAATCATTGCTCACAAAGCGTTTTAGCTTTATAATATTTCTTCTTGCTAAAAAAACAACGCATACTGATAAAACTCCGAAGGCTAAAATTTCAAAGAAATTTATAGTGGTAGTGTAGAAGCTGCCAAGTGTTCCTAAAAATAAACGGTGTGTACCAAAAAGACCATCAAGCAATATTTCCAACACTTCAATATTAATAATTATAAACCCTGCATAAATAATAAAATGCATTATTGCAACCGGTTTGTTCTTAAACATTTTTTTTTGACCTAATGCAAGCAACAATAAATTTCTCCACCTTAAAGCTTTGTTGTTACTAACATCTTCGGCTTTGCCTAGAAAAATATTTTTCCGTATCCTAACAATGTTCTTCGTAAATAACCAAA
>JAYVVD010000034.1:0-2139 GCA_043787295.1 Ferruginibacter sp.
CGATCCAAGTGGATTTTTATTTGCAATTGTGTATGCCGCATATAGCATTGTTAAATCGTCTACAAGGCTCTCCGCAAAAGATGCAAACCACAAACCAAACGATGATGGCATCGCAATTTGAAAATGCGTATAACCTGGCATCAACAGCTTTCTGTGTTCGTTGCTTAATGAAATTAATAAATCGAATAATTGCTTTGTGCTGTTTTTTATTTCGATAATTTCTTCTCTTAAAAATAATTTTATATCGGTCGCTACTTGGTCATTTCTGCTTCTGCCTGTATGTATTTTTTTACCGGCATCGCCAATCATTTCGGTAAGCATCATTTCTATTTGTGAATGAACATCTTCAACATGTTCTTCAATTGAAAACTCTCCCTTTTCTATTTTTTGCAAAATTTGCTGAAATGCATTTTCTAGTTCAACAATTTCCACTTCATTTAAAATACCAATACTTTGTAACATTTTTGCGTGAGCTAAGCTGCCAATTACATCATGCTTTGCTAATTGTATATCAAACATTTTATCATTTCCAACAGTAAATTTTTCTATACTTTCAGATAAGGTTGTTGCGTCTTTGTTCCAGAGTTTCATAGCTTATTTATAAAATATTTTCTAATAATTTAATGTACAAATCAATGCCTTGTTCTATTTCATTAGCATAAATAAATTCATCAGCACTGTGGCTGCGAGCACTATCTCCTGGGCCCATTTTTAAAGAGGGGCAACTCATTAAAGCTTTGTCGGAGGTAGTTGGTGAGCCGTACATTGTTCTCCCTAATTTTTGCCCGGATAGTACCAATGGATGTGAAATTGAAATGCCTGAAGATTTCATCCGCATACTTCTAGGTACAAATTCAGCATCTACATTTTCTTTGATAACACTTAATATTTCTTCGTGGGTATATAATTCGTTTATCCTTATATCAACCGTAAAAGTACATGCATCTGGAACCATATTATGTTGCATGCCTGCATTGATAATTGTGACACTCATTTTTACAGGACCGAGTATAGCCGATACTTTTTTAAATTGATAATTTTTAAACCAATCAATTGCCTGCATTGCCTTGTAAATAGCATTATCTCCTTCTTCTCTTGCTGCATGTCCTGCTTTCCCTTTCACCACACAATCTATTACCAGCAACCCTTTTTCTGCTACAGCCATTTGCATTTGTGTTGGTTCCCCAACAATTGCCACATCAATATGACCCAGTTGTGGGTATATTAATTCAATACCATTTTCGCCTGATATTTCTTCTTCTGCCGTGGCAGCAAAAATTAAATTATAGTTTAAATTTTCTTTTGAATAGAAATATAAAAAAGTTGCTAATAAACTTACAAGCGAACCACCAGCATCGTTACTTCCCAGCCCAAACAGTTTTCCATCTTCCATCGAACTATCAAACGGATTTCTTGTATAACCTTTATTGGCAGGTACTGTATCATGATGGCTGTTTAAAAGTAGGGTTGGTTTACCCTTAGCAAAATATTTATTTTTTATCCAAATATTATTTTGAATTGTTTGTACATTATCACAATACTTTTGAAGATAGTTTTTTATAATAACTGCAGTCTTATTTTCCTCTTTACTTAAAGAAGGCGTTTGTACTAAACTTTGTAAAAGCGAAATGGCTTCCTGTGTAAGGGTTGATATTATATTCATTGGCAAACAACATCAATTTTATTATTAAGCAGCTAAACAGCTTATGTATTATTTTTAAGCCATAATACTATTTCATCAAATTTTATTTCGCCTGTCGAAATTTGTATTGTATAATCGTAGGCAGCTTGTTCCGAAGCTTTCACAATCAAGTCGTATTCCAATAAAAAAGTAAACATGCCTAACACACCCGTTCTTTTATTGCCGTCAATAAAAGGATGATTTATTATTAAACTTTCACCAAGAGCAGCAGCTTTTTCAATCGGTGTTTTATACAAATCTTCACCATCAAATGTTTGAAAGGGTCTGGCAATCGCACTTTCTAAAAGTCCAATATCTCTGATACCCACTGCACCGCCATAATCATTAATAGAAAAGTTGTGCAACTTTAAAACATCTTCAATTAAAATCATTGTGCAAGTTTTTGAAGTGTTTCGCCAAAATGATTTTTAATATCATTATAATGTTTAGAAAGATTC
>JAYVVD010000035.1:0-2822 GCA_043787295.1 Ferruginibacter sp.
GTCATGGTGTGAAGTTGTGAGGTTGTGAATAGTGAATAGGTGAATTGTGAATATGTGACTAGTCAATGTGTGAATGCTAAATGAATCCATCGAAATCGATAAATGCTGTTAAGGAAGATAAAGTTCAATCTTCAAGTAAAATATTCACCACTAACAATTCACAATTGACATAATCACCATTCACAAAAAATTCTATCAGCCATAAGCCGGATTCTGTTATTGCTGCAAAATTAATTGCATCAACGGCTGTCATTTATCTAGCTGCAACATTACTGTTACAATCTTGCTGCCTACCCTCCGCTGCGCATTGTTGCCAATGCAGCAATCGAGCCGCCTGCCTGCCTTTCAGCACCAGCGGTATATGTGGCATTACAGCATGCAAAGTTTACCCATCCCTCATGTTACCATGCAGGATCGTGAGCTCTTACCTCACATTTTCACCCTTATCCTCCTTGCGGCGGACGGTTATTTTCTGTGGCACTCTTTCTTGTTTTACTGCTAAAACAGCCGGCAGTTAACCGGTGCATTGCCCTTCGCTGTCCGGACTTTCCTCTCCGCATAAATACGGAGCGACAGCCGGCTGATAGAAACGCAAAAATAAGTTTGTTTTTATTGTTGTACCAAATTGCTTTGGGGCTTTGCACATCTAACTTTTGTTCAGCTATTGTTCCATCTAACCGTTTTTATCTGCGTGTTATTAAACGACTTGTGTTCTACACATAATATCTTCTAGTGACAGACCTAATTTCTTTATTTTACTTTGAATGTTTTTAATAACTGTATTTTTCTTCTGAGTATTGTATTCATTTTCATCTCTTGGTTTATACTCAACTTGTTTTACAGTCATTATCCAAAATATTTCTGCCAGTCTTCAGGCTAATGCCGTTATAGCTGCTGCCCGTCCTTTCTTAAAAGCTATTTTACTAAATATTTTTTTCAATACGCCTTCTTTTCTTTGCGATATTGTGTTGGCTGCAAGCCTAAAAGCTCCCGACATTATATTTTTACCTTTGGGCGTGCGAGAGCTTATAACTTTACCGCCTGTTATTTTATTATTGGGTGCTAATCTTAACCAACTTGTAAAATGTTTTTTGCTTGGGAATTTTACAATATCATTGCCCACCTCTGCTATAAAAGTCATTACAGTACTTTCTCCTATTCCTTCCACACTTAATAAATTAACGCCAAAGTAAGCCATGCTCAATTTTTGTACATCATAATTAACACCGTTCTTTTGTTTACGCTTTTTATTTTTTGATGCTTCATTTGTCAAGGGATGTTCCAGTTGCTTTGTTATTTTAGATAAAAGTATTTCTATTTTTTCATCGCAAACCTTCATTCGTTTCTGACATGTTTTATAGGCTTCTAATTCATCGGCAAGGATAAATAGTTGTTCCGTTTTCCAAGTCCCTTGTAGCGAGGCTTCTATTTCTTCCTTTGATTTTTTTACGGTGTAATGAACCAAGGATGCCAACAGTTTACCATCTCGTTGCCCACTTATTATAGCTTCTATTATTTTCATACCGCTTAAGCCTGTAATGTCGTTAATGGCTATATCTAATCTTACATTCATTAAGCGTAATGCTTTTTGCATTTTTTGTATACTTGATGCCCCTTGCGCCATTATACCTGCACGATGGCGATGATATGTTCTTATTTCTGCAATATCTTCCGAGGGTATAAAAGCACCTTTGAGCAATCCTAAAGTATGAAGTTTTTGTAACCAGCGGGCATCTTTATTATCAGTTTTACGCTGAGGGTCTTTTATATAATTGTTGCTTAAGACCACTTCAAAACCCGCAGACTGCAAACAACTGTAAAGTGTTTGCCAATAAGTTCCTGTACTTTCCATAGCTACAGTTTGAATGCTGCAGGATTTCAAATATTTTACCATCAAATCATTGTCTTGACTATAGACTTTAAATGTTCGTACATCTTCTAGGTTTTGTCCGACTGCAACATAATGTTCTCGGGAGCCTACGTCTATGCCTGCTGCAAAGGCATTGACCACTGACATGCTAATTGTTTTTTTACTTTCCATTTTTCCATTTTTTTATAATTAAAAAAATTGGAAGTCAATACCCTAAATTGTATCTATAGCTTGAAAGATTGTTCCATACGGGATGCCTTTTTTTAAAGGCTCACCAATTGATTTTTCAAAGGAGGATGCTTTTTTTAAAGCGTCCTTTTCTATACAATTTTGCCAGAGTTGCGCAGGGGCTTTTTAGCACCAATCAAAAGCAAGGCTTGTAAAGCATAAACTCCCAAACTAAAGTTAGATATAGATTTTATGAAATCTCATATTGGAGTTGCGGCTGTCCGCAGTACTCCTCACTTCGCTGCGCTGTGTTGTGGGGTACTGCTTTCCATCCGCCAGCCCTTCAACTTTAAAATCTTTTTTCAACATTTAAATTCAACACCCAACTTTCCTATCTTAGCCGCATGAATACGTATGCAGAAGAAAATTACCTCAAAGCACTCTTTAACATCAGCAACGAAAATGGCGAAGTAACCGTGCAGGAATTAAGCATTGAACTAAAAATAAAAATGCCTTCAGTAAACAGTATGATTAAAAAACTGGCAGAAAAAAAATTGGTGCTATATGAAAGTTACAAGCCCCTAAAACTTTCTGAGAAAGGTAAAAAAGCTGCAGGGCTCATCATCCGCAAACACCGGTTAACAGAAATGTATCTGGTACAAAAAATGGGCTTTGGCTGGGAACAGGTACACGAAATTGCAGAGCAGGTTGAACATTTACAATCACTTGTTTTTTTTGATAAAATGGATGAATTACTAGGTTTTCCAAATATTGACCCACACGG
>JAYVVD010000036.1:0-8834 GCA_043787295.1 Ferruginibacter sp.
AAAGCCGTTTCATAGCACTGAAACGGTTTTTAATTTTTACCTGAAAAACTATTTGAATTAAAAATTTACATAACTTATACCTGTTTATTTACCTGTGAATTAATTTATAATTGTTACAACTTATGAGGAACAATAAAAATGAACCGGGGAATACTCCGGTAAGACAACTGTTTGAGATCGTAATTTTTATAATTGCCTGGACTGCAATTGTTTTTCAGGCATACCTTACAACAGGAAGTTTGGCGAACTTCTTCAGCTACTTTACTATACTTAGTAATTTACTGGTTGCTATTAGCATTACCGCTGTTTTATTTTTTCCACAAACATTTGTATGTGCTTTTTTTAAAAGACCATCAGTATTATCAGCCATTACACTTTATATTTTTATTGTGGCACTTGTGTATAATACAGTACTGCGTGGTATTATTTCCCTCAATGGATGGAACCTTTTTGTAGATACGTTGCTGCATGTAATTGTACCAATACTCTTTATTATTTATTGGTTTTTGTATGTTCCAAAGGGTGTGTTGCATTGGAAACAGGGTATAAGCTGGATTTTTTTTCCGATGGGATACCTCGTTTACTCCTTAATAAGAGGTGCTTTTTTTGGTTGGTACCCATATCCTTTTCTTAATGTTGTAAGTTTTGGCTACCCAAAAGTATTTTTAAATATAACAATCATGATCGCAGTTTTCTTCCTGTCAGGGCTTGCTCTTATCATGCTAAATAAAGTGCTTGGAAGACGTATAAAAACAGCATAATGCATAAAAATTTATAAAGCCACGCTTCCTTCCGCTCATAAATTATGCACAATAAAATAAAACAAAAATCGTTTGAATATTTAAGTGATAGTTAATAATACATTCTTTTAAAACAGAAATAAGGATTTTTATTCTGGTGATTTATTAGTGAAGGTGAATATTTTTTAAATGCTCTTTACCCAAAGTATTTTTTTAATGTTTAATAAGCCAACCCAATTACATGAAAAGCATTTTACTTAGTATTTTATTTTTAGTAAGTACTTTTTTTGATACCGTCTTTGCGCAGCAAACGACTTCCCGAGATGGCATTACAATTCCCACTTTAGAAATAAAGCTTTTTGCACGAGCAATGAATGGAAACATGTTTTTAGCGGACGGTGTACTGCAAAACTTTAATAATAATTTTAGTGCAGGAGTAGATAATATGGATGTGCGGAAGTTTATGAATGCAACAGATAATCTCGCCATAAAAAACGGTAATTACAATTTAATTGTTGAAAGAAGACCAAATATATGCATTACAGACACTTTACTTTTAATGCTCACAGGTACAAGAGTTGCGCCTTACAGATTTGAGATTGATCCTTCCGTTTTAAATTACCCCAGCATTAAAAGCTACCTCATTGATAAATATTTAAAAAAGGAAACTCAGGTAAGTTTGAGTATGGTTACTTCTATTAATTTTGAAATTACAGCTGATCCATTAAGCAGTGTAGCAAACCGTTTTATGATTGTTTACCGCATAAACAATCCCGTAAGATTTATATCAGTTACCGCATTGAGAAATAAGGACAACATTATAAATACTTTTTTTAAAACTGAAAATGAGAACGATGTAAATAATTACAGTATAGAAAGAAGTACAAATGGGATTTTTTTTGAAACAATTGCCAGCCAAATACCAACAGCAAATAATTTTGGCAATCCTTATTACAGTTACATAGATGCCAACGCAAATGCATCTTATAACTGGTACAGGATAAAAGCAAATACAATAACAGGGGATGCTATTTACAGTGTAGCTGTAATGGGAGAAGAGGCATTTAAGAAACAGAGAAGTAGTATAAATATTTATCCCAACCCCATCACAAACGGTGAATTTAATATTGGTTTCGAAAATAAGCCGTTTGGTTTATATAGACTAACTATTTTTAACAGTGAAGGGAAAACGGTTTTTACAGAAAAGATTTATATGCAGTCTTCGCTCTTTAATAAAAATATAAATATATCAGGATTACAGCCCGGCATTTACAGACTGGTTACTGAACATATGAATGGAGAAAGAAAAGAATCAACTCTTATGGTTATATAGAAAGACAGATTATTTAAGTTTGATCGTGAGCTGCACATTCGCAGATTAATTTTTAAATTAAGAATTTGCAAGTGGCTGTATCATTAATGCGGAATGGTCTTTTTTATTGCGATAAAAGCAATGTTTACTTGTGTATACCAACCCTGGGGGTTGGACACAACTTCTGGAAGGAGAATTAGCGGCGGTGTGAAGCCGGATTTTAGGTAAGCCGAAAAAGAAGATGTAAAATTGTTAAAAATTCCCATAGCATTTATCTCTTAAAATATTTATGAAAATTTCCAACTGCCTACGGTTGACACATAACTGAGATATAGTGGAAGTATAATTTGTGTAGTTGGTATTATAATATGCCTTATTTTTATATGGGAAGAATATTTTTAGTAAATAATTTATATATAACCAGAACTGCATAGCGTAAATTAATCTGTGTTTTAATAATTTACCCTTTATTTTTATAAGCTTACTATCTATTAAAGACAGCCCATCCATCCCTCCGGAGAATTTCCGTTTATTTACTAAAATACTTTTATGCAAAAAATTTACAGGCGCCTTATGGGTGAGATTAGGTCTAATATTAAATTGATAATGTTGGTGATTGTTTTGGTGGGAATGGGAGTGAAGGGGTGGGGGCAAGTAAATGGAGACTTTCAAGTAAGAGTTACTGGAAACTGGAGTAATTTTGCATCTTGGAATATTAGAACGGGTAGTGTTTGGGTAGCTGCTGTTTCTGGGCAGATACCTAATGCAACTACTTCAGTTTATTCTCAGGCAGGTACATCTATTACTGTAGATAATATAAATTCTCAATGTAAAGATTTAATTTTTCCGAATTCAATTATTAGTAAAATTGCTTTTAATGCAGGTTCGATATTAAGTTTATATGGTAATTTAGATTTCGGCCAAACTACTTCAAATATCTTTCCTTCCTGGCCTGCAGGAGCAAAATTAATTTGTACCGGAACATATGCACAATCTTTTTCTAATAATTTGAATCCAGTTCATAAATTCATTTTATTAGAAATAAATAAAAGTTTATCTGGTCTTAGTTTTCCAACACAAAATGCGAGTTTTGAAAATATTACATTAACGTCTGGAACAGTATTAATGAATAGTGGCGACTTAAGAGGATCGTCTACTGCAACTATTAATGTAAATGGTGGAACGTGGACTCAAGTTACGGGTTCTAATAAAATTAATGGCGGTGTACCTGGGTCAGATATCCTTGCTTTAAACGTAAATGGTGGGAGCATGACTCTGGCCACATCTGGTACTCCCGCTGGTTATAATCTGGGGGCCATAAATATTACAAATGGAGGTACATTGAACTTAAATAATAGTATTGCAAATATTAATGTGACTAATGCTTTTAATATTGATGCTACTTCCACACTCAATACAGCTATGAACACTACGGCATCTGCATCGACTAATAGTTTTTTAGGAACTGTAAATTACACTCACACGGCTTTCCAAAACATTATCAACACTTCGTATGGAAATTTGGGATTATCGGGTGGAGGTAGTAAAAATCTTTCAGGAAATCTTATTGTAAACAGCAATATAACCATTGGTGGAACTGCAGTTTTGCCAATAGGATCTTTAACTGCAAACATTGGTGGCGACTGGATAAATTATGGCACAGTAGGATTTACAGAAGAAACGTCTACAGTGAACTTTAATGGCATAGGTTCTCAATCAATCACAACAACTGGCGGTGAGGACTTTTTCAAAATATCAAAAACAGGAATTGGAACTCTAACACAAAATTCTGATGTGAGATTTGGTTCCACATCTTCGGAATTAAATATTTCCGCAGGTATTTTTGACGCCGGAATATATACCTTATCAGGAACTGCATCTACAGCATTGACAATGAGTAGCGGTACATTAAAGCTTGGTAAGCTATCCACCACACTACCTGAATTCCCAATTACCACAGGTTATAATTTAACAGGTGGTACTATTGAGTTAAACGGTGCAGGCAACCAAGAATTACTTGGTGGAAGAGTTTATAGAAATCTTACATTTTCTACATCTGGTAATAAAACGGTAAGTTCAGCTCCAACATCCATTATGGGTACTATCATTGTTTCAAACGCTGCTGTCTTAGATGTTCAAAATAACAGCATGGGTGGTGCAGGTACTAATCTAACCATGTTAGGAACGAGTAGATATATAACTGCAGGCGTTGGTACAAAGCCGGATGCTACAGGGATTTATACACTTGGAACAACTAGTACATTAGAATTCTCAAATACCGTAACAGGAACACAACAGGATATCAGGTTATTACCTTCTGTTGGTATTGTCAATTATGGAAATGTAGATGTATCAGGCTCTAATATAGGTTTATCAGGATCGTCAAGTTCTTTAAATATGCAAGCGGGAACAACATTTAAAGTTACAAGCACAGGAACTTTAAATGTTAAAAACACAAGCGGTTTTACGGGTAGTACAGCAACTGCAATAAACAACAGTAATAATCCAACAATATCATTAATTGCAGGAAGTACAATTAACTATAATGGCGCTTCACAAACAATTACCAATAAAGCAGCTTACCAAAATCTTACCTTAAATGGTACTGGTACTAAAACGGCTCCCAGTGGTACATTAAGTATTTTTGGTAATTTTAATAGAGCTTCTACAGCTACTTTATTTGCGCACAATAATGGATTGGTCAGTTTTGATGGTACATCTTCGCAAACATTTAGTTCAGCAGCAGGTAATACAAATTTCAATGCTGTAAGAATAAATAATATAGGCTCAGGTGTTACGATAAACAGTGATACTTTAAATGTGAAAGACAGCATTGTATTAACCGCAAACAGTAAACTAATATTCGGTACGGGTAATATAACTTTAAAGTCAGATGCAAGTAAGACAGCACATTTTTCAGAATTACCATCAACTGCAAGTATTTTTTACACAGGTATAGGGCGTTTTATCATTGAGCGTTATTTACGTTCTGTTGCATCTTGGCGCTTACTAGCAACGCCTGTCCAGACTCGGGAAAATGATATTACAAGCCCAACAATAACTAACAGTTGGAGAGAAGGTGGCATTGCACTTACTTCTACAGGTTATGGTACAAGGATTACAGGATTTTCAGGAGTTTCAAATCCCACAGGTGCCACAACAGGTCAATTGGATGAATATACCCAACGGGCATCTATGAAATCTTACAATATGGCAACTAATACCTATGTTGACATTACTGCTATAGCTTTAACTGATTCGATTGTAAGAGAACAAGGGTATTATGTTTTTGTAAGAGGAGATAGAAGTGTAGCAGTAGGTGGAGTAACAGGCACAACAAATCTTCGTATCAGAGGAAAGTTAAGAATAGGAACTCAAACATTTAATGTAAATAATAATGCATTCCAATCTGTAGGTAACCCATTTGCCTCACAGATAGATATGAGAAAGGCGGATTTCAATAACTTAAGCCATAGTTTTTATGTATGGGATCCATTTGGTGGTGGTCCATACAATGTTGGAAGATATATTTTATACAATTATAATGGATCTGATTTTGTGACTGTCCCTGCAACAATAACCAGAAACTTTGTTGAAAGCGGAGAAGCTTTTTTTGTTCAAAATGCAGACCCACAGTTATTTCCCGGTTCATTTATAATTGAAGAAGCGGATAAAAGTAATGGTAGTACACTCATAAGCAAAAACGGAGAAATAAATCGAGTTGGCGTTACTAGTCCTACACTAGAAATAAATTTACATACTGATAATTCCAATGGATCCGAATATCTGGCAGATGGAGTATTGCTAAATTTTGATGAAAACTATTTAAATAACATTGACAACTACGATGTAAGAAAAATAACAAACATCAACGATAATTTAGGAATAAAACAAGGAGCAACAAACTTAGTGGTAGAGCGCAGAAAAACTTTGGTAGAAACAGATACGATAAGATTGAACATTACGAACATGCGTACAGCTGGTTACAAATTCAAGATTGATCCATCAATAATTGGTAATCTTCCATTAAATGCTTTCTTAAAAGATAAGTTTTTACAAACGGAAACGCCTGTAAGTCTAACGGATGTAACCAATGTTCCTTTCAGCATTACAAGCGATGCGGTGAGTAAAGTGGCAGACAGGTTTATGATCATATTTAGAAAAGCTGCAACTGCGCTTTGGTCTTTTAATTTCACTAATATTTCTACAGAAAAGAATGCAGACAAAACAAATACTGTTAATTGGAACTGTGAAAATGAAACTAACATGAGTAACTACAGTATTGAGAGAAGCGCCAATGGAATAGGCTTCACAGGTATTGGTAAAACGGGTGCTACTGGGAATAACGGCAACAGCACCTCTTACAGCTTTGTTGATGTGGTTCCATTAGCAGGGATTAATTACTATCAGGTAAAAGCAATTTCTACCAATGGACAATTAAAATACAGTGAGATCATAAAAGTTACAGATAATGATGGAAAGCCTCATCATACTATACAGCCAAACCCGGTCATTAATAAAACACTTAATATTAATTTTGAAAATATGCAGGGGAATTATAGCATTTTGCTTGTGGCAAAACAGGGAGGTATGGCGTTTAGCACACAGGTAACTGTGTCATCTGCAAAAGAAGTTAAAAATATTGTAGTTGAGGGCATAGCTACAGGTATTTATGAGTTTATTTTGACAGATAAAATGGGGAAAAAACTGGTGCAGTCGGTTTATATAAACTAAGATGCCTTTGAATAATTTAAGTGGCTTAGATGTTTAGGGAATTGATTATGGGATAATTTAAGAGTATTAAAGGAAAGGAAAGTTATAAAATATCGTATTAGATTTATCAAATAGACTTAATATTTTTCAATCTATTTCTTACAATAAAAGAAAATATAAAATGTTTATTAAATATTTATTGTTTTTGAATTGTTTCAAGAACAAACCTTAATTTTGAATAACACAGAAAATCATGAAGATCTTTAAACATACATTTATTTCTGTTTTATTGATTGGCTTTTTATTTTTGATGCCATTAGGAGTAATTGCGCAGATTGATCCCCCTAACCCTTGTCCCGACCCCGCTCTTCCTGATTGCCCAATTGATAGTAATCTCTACGTTCTTTTTACTGTTGCATTTTTTTTTGCTGCTAAGAAGGCTTATGATTTTAAAAAATCTGCCTCATCTTTATAATATTTTAATCACTTTTTTAAAGTTGGCTGGTTTTAAATTGGAGTGGCTTTGACAAGCTCAGCCGTACATTAAAATGAACTCGAATATATAGATATCTTAATTTATTAGAAGCTCACAAAACAAAATTTTGGTATCATCTAACTGCTACCAGTAAACCCATCTTTATCCTTACAATTTAATTTATCTTGCAGCCATAAGCTGTTATTTTGGTATTCTTTTTTAAGGAATTTGTTTAGTTATCTTTTTGACAACCGCACAATGTAAGACCATTTGTTTCGTTTAATATAAGTTACCCACATAAACGCAAAATGTGTATACAAGTTTTCATTTTTTGATTGTGTATTAGTAAATATTTTTTACGAATTTTGTTTTAACCAAAGACTGTCAGAAATTCCATGTAACTTTCTGGCTATTAATCTGATGATGAAAAATATTGACCGGAACGCCGTTTTCAGAAAAGTTAATTTTTTGCTTTACGTAATTCTGTTTGCTTTTGCGGTGTTGCCAATAATTTCCTGCAATGTAACCAAGCCCTCTGCCTATTTTACCAATTTAAAGAAAGATACGACACTTACAGGAGCTGTATCAGCTGATTTGGAATTAAAAATAAGGAAGGGTGATAGGATATCTATTACGGTTACTAGTCTTAGTACCTTGGAAGATGCTTTGTTTAACAGTGCCGGATCAGGCGGAGCGGTATCTTCAGGTGCTATTACAAAAGGTGGTGGTTATTTAGTACTACAGGATGGTACAGTTTTAGTGCACAGACTAGGATCGTTGCCTGTAGAAGGCTTAACAAGAAAAGAATTATCTAAAAAACTTGAATCGCAATTACTTTCTTATATGAAAGAGCCCATTGTACAAGTGAACTTTTTAAACCATAAAGTTACTGTTTTGGGCGAAGTTCGGACACCGCAGGTAATCAACATGAACGATGAACCACTTACCATCATTGAGGCACTTATATTAAGTGGTGATGTGACACCAAATGCTAAAAGAAATAATATTACGATTATAAGAGAAGTGGGCACAGAAAAAAAAGTAAAGCATATAAATCTGGAGGATAATTCTATTTTCTCCTCTCCCTTGTATTATGTGCAACCTAATGATATTATTCTTGTATCTGCTGAAACAGAAAAATTTGTGAAAGAAGAAAAAAGGAAAAAATTACAAACTACCTTATCGCTTGTAGCTTCTGGTGTATCGTTTCTTCTCATCATTTTAAACAGGGTAGTTAAATAGGTAACATCGGTATGGAAGAAGAACAATTTTTTAGCGATAAACCGCAAGCCAATATAATGGTGCAAATTCTGCAGCGTTACCTGCCGTTTTGGCCTTTGCTCGCCATTTTACTGTCTATTTCACTTTCTATCTCCTTTATTTACCTGCGGGCACAAACTAAAATTTATGTAGCTGCTGCTAAGGTATTATTAAAAGATCCACAAAAAGGTGGCGGCGACAGTAAGGTACTTGATGCATTAAATATTTTTAGTGAGAAGAAGATCGTAGAAAATGAAATACTGGTTTTGCGGTCAACTTCTATTATGCAGGAAGTTGTGAAGCAGTTAGATCTCTATGCTACAATATACAATGA
>JAYVVD010000037.1:0-7088 GCA_043787295.1 Ferruginibacter sp.
TTTTTTATAAAAATGGCTTTTTCAAATAATGAAAAAGCCAGAAGCAAATATTTCAATCATTTTATAATTCAAGTAAAGCATCTACAGGATCTTTTCCAAATAACAGCAATGCGGGGTTTTCCAGTAATTGTTTTACCAATACCAAAAACCCAACTGATTCTCTGCCATCAATAATTCTATGATCATAACTCAATGCCAAATACATCATCGGACGAATAACAACCTGTCCGTTTATAGCCATTGGCCGTTCAACAATATTATGCATACCAAGTATAGCACTTTGTGGAATATTTATAATGGGCGTACTCATCATCGACCCAAAAATTCCACCATTGGTGATGGTAAAGGTTCCGCCACTCATTTCCTCAATGGTAAGTTTGTTATTTTTTGCTTTGGTGGCCAATTCCACTACAGCCACTTCAACACCTGCCATGCTTAAACTTTCGGCATTGCGAATTACGGGCACTACCAAGCCTTTAGGCGCACTTACGGCAATAGAAATATCACAATAATCATGAAACAACATATTCTCACCATCCAAATAAGCATTTACCGATGGAAACTTTTGCAAGGCATAGCAACACGCTTTTGTAAAGAAACTCATAAAGCCAAGGTTAACGCCGTGCTGCTCTTTAAATTTATCTTTTGATTTCTTTCTGATATCCATGATGGCAGTCATATCCACTTCATTAAAAGTGGTAAGCATGGCGGTGGTATTTTTTGCTTCAACAAGTCTTCTGCTAATCGTCCTCCTAAGATTACTCATTTTTTCAGGACGTTCGTTTCTGCTAAACATTTCTGCTGCAGGATTTCTTCCCGGGCTATTTAAAGCCTCCAAAACATCCTGCTTAACAATCTTACCATTTTCCCCTGTTGGCGTTATATTCTTGCTGTCGATTTTTTTATCGGCAATAATTGCCGCCGCAACCGGTGTGGTTTTTATGTTCGATTTTATTTCTTCTTTCGCAACCGGCTGTTCTGTAATTTTTGGTGGTGGCACCGGATTTTCTTTGACAGTTTCCGTTTTTTTTTGTTCTATCTTTTCTGCTGTTTTTTCTTCTGCAACAGCAGGTTTTACTGCATCTGTATCTATGCTGCAAATTATATCACCAATGGCAAGCGTATCTCCTTCTTTAGCCACATGTTTTACAACACCTGCCTGCTCAGCATTTACTTCAAAAGTTGCTTTTTCACTTTCAAGTTCAGCAATTACTTCATCTCTTTCTGCAAAATCGCCGTCATTTTTTATCCACTTTACGAGCGTAACTTCATTTATACTTTCTCCAACTGTAGGAACTTTTATATCGATAGCCATTAAAATGGTTTTAATTTTTGCGAATTTCGGATAAAATTATCATTCCTTTAAAATAGATTTATTACGAGATGTTTAAGTAAGAAAAGTTACGTTTTTGGTAAAATGGTCTAAACGTTTCAAATATTAAAAATAAAAAAAAGTTCACGTTACATTTTTATCTATACTTGCAGAATAGAAGAATTAATAAATTTTAGAAATGAGTAAGAAAGTTTTATATACTTTAGAATATCCTGTACGCAGCTCGCCTGGCATTTTGTATGATTTTTTAAGCAGCGCATCTGCGCTACAGGAATGGTTTGCAGATAAAGTAGACGACAGAGATGGGGTGTATACTTTCGGCTGGAACGGCACCGATGAGAAGGCGGAAGTTTTAGACAGAGAAGATAATAAATTTATCCGTTACCGTTGGTTACATGGTCCAAAAGAAGAGTATTTCGAATTTAGAATTGAAAAATCTGAAGTTACCAACCAGACCATTTTAATAATATCTGATTTTGCAGAAAAAAAAGATATTAAAGACCAAACCCAGCTTTGGGAGTATCAGGTTAAAGATCTTTTTCACAGGATTGGGAGTTAGCTACTAATAATTTCTACTATCTTTTTATAGCCATCAGGTAAAACTGACTGCATCATATTCCAATGATGCAGTTCGTATTTTACAGCAACTTTAAAAAAACTACAAACCTCCATTTGTAATTTCAAATCATTGGTTATTGACGAACTTTTTCTGAAATTAGTTTCTTCAAAATGATGTTGCCATTCATCTTCTCCAACTGATATGTACAAATCAGGATCAGTAGATATCGATTTTAAAATTTTAGAAGCATACCTGTTTTTATAACTTCCTTTTAAGTGAAGGGTAATGCTGATAAAGTTGCCCCACCAAAACATAGTGCGTAAAGCAAAAATATTTTCTTTGCTAAAAGTAGCCGGAAAATCCATCACCACGTAAGGCAAACCATTATAGTTTTCTCCTTTTGATATTTTAGGAACTGCTGCAATCAAAGCTGTGTCATGCATAACAACTTCCCTATAATAATTGGATATTACAGGAACTTGCTCATTAAACAATGCGCCTGCTTTTTCAATGATTGCCTGTTTAGTTAAAATAATATGCTTATCATTTGCCATAGCAAGTTCGCCTACAGAAAGCATTACTTTTGTACCTTTATCCATCTTATAAAAATGAAGGATAAATATAAAGCTTTTATACAGCCCTCATGTTGAAGAAATTAGATAAACTTATTCTTAAATCTTTTCTCGGTCCGTTTATCGTCACATTTTTTATTGCATTTTTTGTTTTAATGATGCAGACATTGTGGAAATATATTGATGATCTTGTTGGTAAAGGACTACCTTTTTTAACTATCATTAAATTTGTATGGTACGCAAGTGCAACACTCTCCACTCTTGCAATGCCAATTGCAATTCTTATTTCTTCTATCATGACTTTTGGTAACCTTGGTGAAAGTTTTGAACTTGTTGCAATAAAATCTGCAGGTATATCATTGCTTAGATTTATGCGCCCACTAGTATGGTTTACTGTGTTGCTTTGTATCATTACCTTTTTGTTTGCTAATTATGTTATTCCTTACTCACAATTAAAGTTTGTAACAATTTACAGGGATATTCTTATAAAGAAACCTGCACTAAATATGAAGCAGGGTATTTTTTATAAAGACATAGATAAGTATGCAATAAAAGTTGGCAAAAAAGATAAAAGTGGAACTATAATCGAGAACGTTTTAATCTATGAACAATCAAATATTTTGCAGGAAAATACCATCGTTGCAAAAAGTGGAAATATGCAAATTGCTGATAACAATAATTACCTGGAATTCAAATTAAAAGATGGCAACCGGTATCAGGAAAAAGGAAGTTATGGAGACAGCGCAACTGAGTATGTGAGACTACAATTTCAAACTTTTAAAAAATTATTTGACCTGAGCGCATTTAACCAAAAAGCTGGAGATGAAAATGATTTAAAAAATAATTCTAAAATGTTAAGTGCAGTACAGCTGGATAAAAATATAGACTCCGTTTCGAAAATTAAAGACAGTCTTTCGAAGAACCTACGCAAATATTTACATACATCTTTAAAATATTTAACCGATACTTCTGCTCAATGGAAAAATATAGCATCTGTAACATTTAACAGCAATGAGAAACTATTTCCTGACAGTGCTGAAGACATCCTTTACGAAAGATCTATCAGCAAAATATCAGAAATAAAAAACATGTTGTCCTTTAATAATATAGAGAACGAAACAAAAAGGCTCGACATTGTTACCCTAAAATTAGAATGGCAGCGCAAATTTGCATTTTCGCTTGCCTGTATGGTTTTGTTTTTTATTGGAGCTCCGCTTGGTTCTATTATAAGAAAAGGTGGACTTGGTATGCCTTTAGTAGTTGCCATCATTTTCTTTTTAATTTTCCATTTATTAAATATGTTTGGCGAAAAATTTGTAAAAACAGAAACCCTTTCACCCTTTTTAGGTATGTGGCTTGCAATTATTGTTCTTACACCTGTGGGAATATTTTTTACCTATAAAGCAATGAACGATTCACAATTGTTTAATAAAGATTTGTACCTTAACTTTTATAGAAAAGCAAAATCTTATCTACCTGTAAAAAAGCAGGTTAATATTTAAACTCTACAATATGGAAAATAATAACAGTCGAAGAAAATTTTTAAAAAAAACTGTACAAGGGGCAGCGCTGGTAACTATTAGCAGTGCTGCTGCTTCCAGCTTTTTAGCATCCTGCTCGGCCACAAATTCTATGGCAATACCTGTAACTTTCTCCACCGGTTTCAATCAACAGCCTTTGCCTTATGCATACGATGCGCTGGAAAATGTTATAGATGCTAAAACAATGGAAATTCATTACAGCAAACATGCTGCAGCATACAGCAAAGCTCTTAAAGAAGCAGCAACTGCAGAAGCCGTTGATGAAACAAAACCGCTTGAAAATGTACTGGCAAAAATTTCTAAATATTCTGTAAAAATGAGAAACAATGCAGGTGGACATTACAACCACGAAATGTTTTGGAAGAGCATGCAACCTAAAAAAATGGATAATAAGCCAACCGGAAATATGGCTGCATCATTAGAAAAAACTTTTGGGTCTTTTGCAAATTTTAAAACTCAGTTTAGTGAGGCTGCCAAAACAAGATTTGGCAGCGGCTGGGCCTGGTTATATTTAGATGCTGCCAATAATTTAAAAATTGGGAGTACACCCAATCAGGATAATCCATTGATGGATAAATCAGATATTAAAGGGTTTCCAATACTTGGGCTGGATGTTTGGGAACATGCTTACTACCTTAAATACCAAAACAAGAGAGCTGAATATATTGAAAACTGGTGGAATGTAGTAAACTGGGGTTATGTAGAAACCAGATTCAACAAAAAATAAGAATTTCCATAATAGACTCAGCCTTTGAAGAGCAACTTTCATTTAAAAAAGGAGCTTAACAAAGGCTGATGAATTGACATTGCAATCGTGGGACAAATGTAATGAACGAAAAGATTCAAAAGACAATTTGTTTCAGTTTTTTATTCACATTTACTTGTTAAATCGGTATCAATTTTTCGTTATAAAAATAAATTACTTTCGTTTAATAATTAAAAATCAAACAAAATTATTTACATGAATACATGGAAAAAATATCAGGAACAAAACAAAGAAAGATTTTTAAATGAGTTGCTGGATTTGTTGCGCATACCAAGTGTAAGTGCGAAAAGTGAACACAAAGGCGATATGCTGAAATGCGCTGAAGCTGTAAAAACCAGTCTGCTGAATGCAGGTGCTGATAAAGTTACCATCTACAAAACAGAAGGGCATCCAATAGTTTACGGAGAAAAAATTATAGACCCAAGTAAACCTACTGTGTTGGTTTATGGTCATTATGATGTTCAACCTGCAGAACCTTTGGATCTTTGGAACAGTCCTGCTTTTGAACCAACAATTATTGACGGAAAGATTTTTGCAAGGGGAAGTTGTGATGATAAAGGTCAGATGTATATGCATGTAAAAGCATTGGAAATACTGGTAAAAACCAATACCCTGCAAAATAATTTAAAATTTTGCATTGAAGGTGAAGAGGAAATTGGATCACCGAACCTTGGCAAATTTGTAGCTGCAAATAAAGAATTATTAAAAGCCGATGTTGTTCTTATTAGTGATACTGCAATGATAAGTTTAGATTCACCGAGTATGGATGTTGGTGTTCGTGGCCTTAGTTACATTGAAGTAGAAGTAACGGGACCAAACAGAGATTTGCACAGCGGTGTTTATGGGGGTGCAGTTGCAAATCCAATAACGATTCTTGCAAAAATGATTGCTTCGTTGCACGATGAAAATAACCACATAACTATACCGGGCTTTTATGATGATGTTGTTGTTTCTACAAATGAAGAACGAGCATTAATGGCAAAAGCACCATTTAATGAAACAGCATATAAAGAAGAACTTGGTGTAAAAGAATTGTGGGGAGAAAAAGGTTACACTACAAACGAAAGAACCGGAATTAGACCAACTATAGAATTAAATGGCATTTGGGGTGGATATACAGGAGAAGGAGCAAAAACTGTTTTACCAAGTAAGGCATTTGCAAAAATCTCTGCAAGGCTTGTTCCTAATCAGGGATCAGATAAAATAACTGAAATACTGATAAACCATTTACAAAAAATTGCGCCTGCAAATGTTACTGTAAAAGCAACCTTACACCATGGCGGCGAACCCTATATGACTCCTATTGACAGCAAGGGTTATATGGCAGCATCGAAAGCGATTGAAACAACTTTTGGTAAATTACCCATTCCAGTTAGAGGCGGCGGCAGTATTCCCATTTGTGCTTTGTTTGAAAAAGAACTTGGAATTAAAATAGTTTTTATGGGTTTTGGTTTGGATAGTGATAATCTTCACAGCCCAAATGAAAAATTCAACATAGAAAACTACTATAAAGGAATTGAGACTATTCCCTATTTTCATAAATATTTTACAGAAATGGCTTAAAACCTTTTATTAAGTTCTCAATTACTAAAAAACTCGGCTAATGAGCCGAGTTTTTTATATTTAATTAACCATATTATACATAGTAAATAAAAATTAATGTGAATATTTTCCTAATTCATAATTTCTTTTAACAAATTTTTCTCTAATTTGCTTTTCTAAATAAAACTATTATGACAAAAATCAAATTACTCTTACTTTTTTGTGTATTTTCTCTGAGTGCTAGTGCTCAGATGAAAGAAATAATCGGAAAAGTTACTGATATAAAAGATGGTTCCCCTTTGGTGGGTGTTACGGTTAAAGCCAAAGGTGCAGCTAATTCCACTACGACAAAGCAAGATGGTACATTTGTTTTAAATGTACCGGCTAATACCAAATCATTGGTTATTTCTTATGTAGGTTTTAAAGTGCAGGAAACAGGTATTGATAAAGTAAGTAACATTACGCTTGCTCAAGCTGATAACTCTTTATCTGAAGTAATAGTGGTAGGTTTTGGTACAAAAACAAAAAGAGACTTAACCGGTTCAATTGCTAAAGTTAGTGCCAAGGATATTTCAGGTACACCTGCAATTTCTTTTGAAAGCGCCATACAGGGTCGTGCAGCAGGAGTTTTTGTAGAGCAACAAAACGGTAAACTTGGGCAAGGTATAAAGGTTCGGGTTCGGGGTGCAGCTTCCATAACAGCAGGTGGTGATCCGCTGTATGTAATAGATGGTATTACTTTACAAAACAGTAGTCTCTCCAGTAATGGCGCTGC
>JAYVVD010000038.1:0-4755 GCA_043787295.1 Ferruginibacter sp.
TCTCCCGGTAGCACAAACGATTTAGATTTAAAAATTTTACATCTTAATTCACCACTTCCGTAAGCCATAGCTTTTCCCGAAAAACGATTCCTTCTGTAACCTCTTAAATAATTCTGAACACCAAGAGATTTTGCCTGAAAGAATTCAAAATTGTTTGAAAAAATTCTTGCTCCACCAAATCTTAAAACAGCTGATACTTTGCTGAGTTCAGATATAGAGGCGTAGATCGTCATATCTGATTCGATATCTGTAATTGAATTGGAATAGTTATTTAAACCTTTAAGAGAAGATAAAGTAGTAAACCATGTAATTCCTCGGGTTGGAAAAATTTCATTGTTGATGTAATTTATATCGAGTTTTACTTTACCACCCAGATATTCTTTGGCCGTATATAAACCCAAAGAATCTCTTCCAACAGAAAGTGGCACAGAAAGAATTCTATTTTTATTATCTGCAACATCATTCCAATAACGGAAGTAAGAAGGCCCAACAGAAATTTGAAAAATATCGTTGAATCTTTTTCTTACAGCAACGTTAAATGAACCAAATTTATATCTTGTTCTGTAGTAAGATAACGGTAAATTTTTATTGTAATTTGACTGATTACCATAGCCAAAAAAATTTGTAAGTGTGGGAATTTGAAGTTCACTATTAATAACTAAATCGTTTTTTAGAACAACCTTATTAAATATGCCTTCATATTTTACTTGAAATGCACCTCGGGTAATTGCTGCCAAAGTAGTAAGCTTTTGAAGACTTGCGTAAGGGTCTTTTCTAAACCCGTATTTTTTTGAAGAAAACCCCACACCCAATAAAATTTTATCTTCTGCATTGAACCCAAAATTAATTTGAGGAAAAACAAATTTATCATATTGAAACCCGGTATTTTTATATTCCAAAACACTTGGATTTTTTGAAAACATTTTTTCTGTTCTCCTGGATTTTTCAATTACATTTTTTTCAGTGGAAAGATCGTACAGTGTTTTTTTTATATTTCCACCTAAGTAAAAAGAATCATTTCCTTTACCTCCCACGATTCTCAGTTTTATGCGGGATGAAACATTATCATCTACAACAAACTTATCGTTTCCGTTAAGGCCGTAAATAATGAGTTCTTTTGTTTCTTTGTATATAAAAGTTCTTTGATAGTTTAATGCAGTTGTATCACCATTTTTGTTTTTATTATAAACACTTAATTTTATTCCTCCATTGTCGTTTTGTATATGAAAATAATCGGCTTCATTGCTACCAGTTACCGTTACACCCCTAGCTAAAAAGTTGTAATATTTCATAGCCTGCTTTGGTAAATCATCTCTTCTGCTCATCAACTTTTGAGCTGTAAAAGTTGAATCGAACTGCTTTATTTCCGGTGGATATTTAGAAGCAGCCATTTTGATGACTTCATTATTTATATTGTACACAAAACTATCAGATATTGATTTCCATTGTTCCTTACTTAACCCGTTCATAAAAGTTCTGTCAAAATCTTTAGCAACGAAATTTAAACCATTAATATTTTTTATTTTAGATTTAAACCCCTGCAAAAAAGGCATTGAGTTATTGGAAAGATACTTAAGCAATAAACCGTTAGAATTAAAATATGCCTGATCTCTGTCTTTAGGTATAGGATAATAAACTTTACCTTTTCCTGTATCTTTTGTTCCCCATCTCCACTGGTCAGCATGTCTGTCAAAATCACCAATGAGCATATCCAGCAATCTTGCTCTTAAAACCGCAGGTTGATCTATGTGATGATCATTCTGTTCAAATAATTTATTGATGATGGCATTGGTACTTTTTGTATCTGTTTCATCAGGTGTTGGCTGCTTTTCCTCCAGCATACAAACGGTATTTTTAAAAACAGGTCTATAGTATCCAAACGCAGGATCATCGGGTACAAAGAAAAATTGTGGATTTGCTGCAGGCACGCCCGCCGCTTTTGCAAGTACAGGTATGGTAAGCGGTGCATAAGGATTGCTAGCACTAATTAAATCAACCACAATTGCCTGCCCGATATTTCCTCTTAAATTTTCAGGAACAGCTTTTTCAGGATCTTTATCAATTGTGCGAAGAGTCCATTCTTTTCCATTTTTATCTTCCAGTTTTAAAGATTTTGTTTGCTTGCCACCGCCAATGCCTTTAATGGTAAAGCCCCCTTTTTCTTTTCTTAAATTAAAAACTTTAAACTGCACTGGGGTATTCCATTCCCTTCTATAATTTACCCCGAGCAATGCATTTTTCAATTTCTTTTCGCTTTTATACTTATCGCTTGCTGAAATAACTGCACTGTCTTTAAAAATAAATTTAGGAACTCTTGTGGTATCAGTTAATCCTTTCAGCATTTTTACTTTTGAAAAATCAAGTATATTTTGTGTAAATACTTCTTTTACATTATCTCCATCAACATTATAAAATGTAGATCTTACAGTTTTATTTTTTAAAACATCCAATGTTACAAAACCATAATCTCCTGATGCAAAAACTGTATTTCTGCTTTTTGATACCCTAGAATTTTTACTTCCGCTACCGCTGACAATGTTTATGTAATTAGTATCTTTTATTAATTGTAAAGTATGTTCGTGACCACTTACAAAAATTACATTTTTATGCCCCTTTACAACATTTTCAAATGCAGTTATCATTTCCTGATAATGAGGATGTTGTAGGTCTTGTACTGTACCAAATACTGCTCTGGTTAAAGGATAGACTGAACCAATTAAAGGTAACGGAATATAGAGCTTGCGAATGACATCTGTAAAAGGAAAAATATGTTGTTTCAGCGTAAAAAAGCCTCCGTGTGGACCATAGCTCCTTATGGGATGGTGCATAGCAAAAATGACAAACTTTTTGTCATTTTTTTCCATAATATCTTCGAGCTGCGTAATAACTTCCGCCTTTGTTTTACAGGGACAATCTGATTCTACACCCGGTTTTTCATATTCATGTAACCACCATTGCGAATCTACCATTACCAAAGTAACATCATCGTTTATTTTTTCTTCAACCGGCCCAGGACAGCCATTTCGAGGCAATTGTTTTACATATTTATTGCCTAAAACATCAATATAATTCTGCACCCTCAAAATAGATTCATAACCAATTCGTGAACCATTTGCCCAGTCATGATTACCTGGTATAAAATAAACATTTACGGGCGCTTTACCTGCTATCTCAATTTGAGAATCAAGCGGTGCTTTGGCAATCTCATAAGTTGGTAAAGTATTATCGGGCAAACCCGTTTTATATAAATTATCCCCCAAGAAAATAATGGTGGTTTTACTGTTCATGGCAATTGTTTTTTTAACGCCACTAACAACCGGATGTCTTCCTTTAATTAATTGTCCACCATCTCCAATTAATACAATTGTTGCCTGAACACTGTCGTTGCCCTTTACAGTTTGTGCATGTAAGCCCGGTATGCGCATAAACAATATTAAAATCAAAAGTAATTTCCTGATCATTTATTTTTTCGTTTTGTTTTTTAAAAGTAATAATGTGCCATAACCTTCCAGATAAACTTCGTTTGATATTATAAGATCACCTGCCGGTGTAAATGCCATACCCACGGGTTGTTTATATATTTTAGGGTCGAGTTTGATCACTTCTTTTATTTTGCCCTGCGTATCCTTTATAAACAGTATTTTTTTGACAGAACAAAGCACATATAATTCTTTTGTCAATGGATTTATAGCTGCTGCCGAAAATTTAATCTATTCTTTTTTACTTCCTAATTTTTGGAACAATGATTCTGTTGCCATCGTTTGATAATTTACAAACCGGTTTGCAGAATCATTGAAATAATATGAAGAAAGTGTGGTTTTTTTATCGTCCTCACATTTCTTACATAACATAATCAGCTTATTACAGTCTGATGGAAAATACATGGATTCAAATCGTTTACTTTTTTTGAAGCATTTGGAAAATCAACTTTTGCAACACTAATTTTGTCATTTCTAAAATTAATTTTATCAAGATCACCATTGCTTATCATTACATAAAAAGTACTTTCTTTATAAGCAATATCTTCAAAATCCCTTTGATCATCAAATCACCACTGTTTTACTTTATCTGGCCTGTTTAAAGAAACTTTAAATAGCAAGCCATGTTCATCAATTATGGCAAACACACCTGTATCTTTTGAGTAATATGTAATGCCGGAAATTTCGTCAAGAGCCTGTGGTAAATTTATTATTTTAGGTTTCTTAAAATCAAAGGTTTCTGTTGTATCAAATTTTTCTCTTTGATTTTTACCTTTACAACTTATAATAATTATTGAAAAAAAAGCAATTAAAGCAAGCAGTTTAATTTTAAACAAATATTTCATCAGGTATATATTGTTGAAATGCCTAAAACCAACAAACATGCCAAGCCCTTTTATAGCATTGGGGAATGAATGGGAAAATATTTTAAACTCAAAAATTTATCAATGGGTAAAATATGACACTGTTATTATAGAAAACCCCATTGCTTTTTTAATAGACTGTAAGCCTCAGTTTTTAAGTTGATATTATCAAAATGCCCCGCAATATTCTTTTGTCGGTAAGCCTCGTAAAGGCTAACTGCACATGCTACGGAAATATTTAAAGATTTAATAATCCCAACCTGCGGGATAAGAAAATTCCCATCTGCCATACCTATAATATCATCACTTACACCACTGTGTTCATTACCAAAAACAAGAGCGACAGATTCAGTAAGATTTAGTTCATACAAGTCAACAGCGTCTGTGCTTAAATGTGTTGTATAAATTTTAGC
>JAYVVD010000039.1:0-6425 GCA_043787295.1 Ferruginibacter sp.
TAAGGTTTCCATAAAAAATATTTACTCTGCCAAGGCTGGCCATTGTACTTTGCACCACTTTTGGGTTATAGCAATCAGCAGTTGCATTGCTGCAAAAAATTGTTTCTATTCCAAACCAGTCTGCAGTTCTTATAATTGTCCCCAGGTTTCCCGGATCCTGTATATCATCTAAAAATAAAGTGATTTTGTTACTGATATTGATACTGTTTAATGTAGATTTTTTCTTAAACACACCTAATAAATTATTAGCTGTACTTAATGCTGAAATTTTTTCCAGCTCAAAATCTATTACTTCAATAATTTTATCTGCAAATTGTTTTCTTATTTTTTCAGATAATAATTTAAAGCCCGCAACATTGCAATAAATATGCTCACATTCAAAAATATTATACTGCAACAATTCTAAAACAACTTTAGGTCCCTCAGCAATAAAAGCATCATACTCATCCCTAAATTTTTTGTGCTGCAAACTTTGGATATATTTGACTGTTGATTTATTTATCATATTGAAATTTTTGCAGCTTTTTGTTGCATGTAAAAATACTAATGAACTCTTTTCGATTAAAAAATATATTTTTCCTTTTACTCTTTGCTTCATCTTGTAAAACAATTAAGGATGTATCTACGTTTGTAAGTAAAGCCCCAAAAAATAGACCATATCTATTTGCTAATTCTATTGAACTTGTTGGTGGGAATTTTAATAAAATCGAGCGACAGTCTGTAATACAAAAGCTCAGCAAACAATTAGATGATAGCAGTAGAGTAAATGTAAAAGATGCTTTCTTTTTTTTACACTTTATAAAAAAACCTATAGCATACGATACCGGCTATTCTGCCTTATCATCATTCAATATGAAAACCTTCATGTATCATTTAGGTTATTACAATGCAAAAGCAAGTTATACCCAAGATACTGTTGACCAAAAAGTAAGCGTAAAATATAAAATTATAGCCGGTAAACCCACCCTAATAGATACTTTAAGGTATCGGTTAAAAAAAGATGATTTACAGCAAATTGCACTTGTATCTGCAAACCAAACATATCTTATACAAAATACGCCGATCACTAAAATTGGTGTGCTTGCAGAAATTGGAAGACTGGTAGATAGTTTTAGAAATAATGGTTATTACAAATTTACTGCTGCTGAATTAAGAATGCGTGGAGATAGTTCTATTGCATCTCTAACCAATATCAGCAATGATCCATTTGAACAATTAAGGTTGTTGAACGAGGCACAACTTAAAAGAGATTCACCTACCATAAAACTTGCACTCGATTTAAATTTGCCTGAAGATTCTACAAAATTGTACAAATACTCCATAAACAAAATTTACATTTTAAGTGATTACCGGGTTGAAGATATAATAAACGATACTTTAAATATTATTCAAAGAAGTACGAAGAATTTTATACTGCGGTACCACGAAAGATTATTTAAAACATCTTTATTAGCAAGAAATATAACCTTGCGACCGGGCAATTTGTATAGTCAAAGGGAATATTTTCAAACCATCAGTAACCTAACAAAACTAGGCGTTTGGAAAAGTGTAAATATCCGTGTTGTTGAAAATCTTGATGAAGTAAATAAAATAGATCTGATCGTTGAACTTATTCCTGCCCGAAAGTTTTTATTTGAAAATTCTTTGGAAGCGAGTTATTCTACCAGCAATACCACTGCTGCACTTGGTGGTAATCTTTTTGGATTATCAGCAAATTTTTCTTTGAAAAATAAAAATATTGCAAAGCAGGCAATTAGTATGACACACAATCTCAGGCTTGGAGTTGAGCTAAACAAAGCCAGCAGCAGCAGATCAAACAACATTATATTTTCTAACGAAATAAGTTATACAAACACAGTTTTAAAACCGGGCCTGTCACCCAAAATAATGAAATTATTTCGGTTAAAAAGTGGTGAATCTTTCATTAACTCTGGCTTTGCGTATAACAACAGATTAAATCTTTTCAGCCTGCAGTCTGTCAATTTAAACGCAGGTTTTACTGGTTTAGATAAAAAAAACAGGATTTATGTTTTCCGTTTATTAAATTCCAACTTTAGTTATCTGTACAATCAATCGAAAACATTTACAGATTTGCTGGATCAAAATCCTTTTCTAAGATATTCTTACAATACCTCCTTTATTATTGGTACAGCTTTTAGTTATTCAAGTGTTTTTAGAAACCCTAAACATCCCTTAAGTTTATCAAAAGAAAGAAATTTTAAATTTAATATTGAAGAGTCAGGGCTTACTTGGGGTGCATTACCTATTCTAAATAAATACAAAAAGAAATTCATAAAATTTGATAACGAATATAAATACACTGTAACCAAAGCCAAAACAGCCGTGGCTTTCAGAGCTTTTGCTGGTATTGGTATTCCCTTGTTTGGCAATACAGCATTACCATTTTTTAAACAATATTTTGGAGGCGGCAGTAACAGCATGCGTGGTTGGCCGGTACGAGGAATTGGAAGAGGAGGTCAAAAATTAATTCCATACAACGCTAATTCGCAAAATATATTTAATGACCGTACCGGAGATATACAACTGGAAACCAATATTGAATTCCGCCATGATATTGCACGAATTGTACCGGATTTAATTACTTTAAAAGGTGCAGCTTTTATAGATATTGGCAATGTATGGAATGCAAGAGATACGCTGAATGGAGGTATTCCTGATTTCACAAAGTTTGAGTTTAAAAATTTATACAGGCAAATAGGTTTATCTGCAGGTTATGGTTTTAGATTTGATTTTTCATACCTCATTTTGCGAACAGATTTTAGTTTCCGTTTTAAACGACCTGAAAGCAGCGATGTAAATAATGGATGGAAAGCGCCACCTATAGGGTTTAAAGATGCTTTTCAAAAAATATTTTCAAAATCTTTCCGGCAATGGAGGTATGAGAATTTCAATTTTACAATTGGAATAAACTATCCTTTTTAAAATATTTTCCAACTTTTGCAAATGAATAAGAGAAATATTCTAAAAATATATTTACAATGATATTTCAGATATATAATGCATAAATGCTTCCATTGTTTTTGCATCATTAACATTCATATCACCAATTTTAGTTCGACGCAGTTCGCTTAAATAAGCGCCGCAACCCAATACCGTCCCCATATCATGTGCAAGACTGCGGATGTAAGTACCTGTACCGCAAAGCACTCTAAAACTGATAACAGGTAATTCAATTGCAGTAATTTCAAATTCATTTATTTGAACTGTTCTTGCTTTTAATTCAACTTCTTCTCCCCTTCTTGCAAGTTCATACAAAGCAACTCCTTCTTTTTTAATGGCAGAATATATTGGTGGAAATTGTTGAATCTCTCCAAGAAATTTATGAGTTGCAATTTTAATTTCGGCTGCAGTAATATGAGCGTAATCTTTAAATTTTTCCGGGGTACTTTCTTTATCGTAAGTGGGAGTAGTTGCTCCTAAAGTAAATGTGCCTGTATATTCTTTTACCTGTGCCATATACTCATTAATTTTTTTTGTAAACTTACCTGTACAAACTATTAAAAGACCTGTTGCTAAAGGATCTAACGTGCCTGCGTGACCCACTTTTTTTATCTTAATGGTACTTCTTATTTTCCTTACCACATCAAAAGATGTCCAGTGCAAAGGTTTATCTATTAAAATAACCTGCCCTTGTTCAAAGCATATTTTAACTTCTTCGCTAATTAAAATATGGGGTAGTTGTATACGTTGGGGCAAAAATTGTCCCTCCTCCTGCTGTGCAATATGTTTTGCAAAATATGATCCTTTAGCCAATGTTTTTTTTGCGAAAATAACTAATAAAGACTTCAATAAACATTAAGAGGTCGTCTTATAAAAGACAACCTCTATTTTCGTTTAGTAAGGAGAAAATATATTTTTTATTTTTTGATAATTTTTTCCGTTGCAGTAACCAAACCATTAACTGTTAACTTCGCTACATAAAAACCTACATTCAATTTACTTAGTCCATTTATTGAAATGTTGTTTAATCCAATATTAAAACTTGCTTTTTGTACTAAAATTGTTTTACCATTTGCATCAATGATGCTCAATTCAGCTAATCCTTTTTGTGAGGCATTATAACGTATTTTTATATTTTCTGCAAAAGGGTTTGGAGATAATTGCATTGCTACTAAATCATCGGTTTTTAATTTTACGCTTAATATTTTGCTGTAGGTAAATCTTCCATCATTATCATATTGCTTAAGGCGATAGTAAATAATATTCTTGTTTTGTAACTCAATTGATTTGTCGGTGTATGCATACCTTTTTTGAGTTCCCGCAGCAAAACCATCCAATACGATTGCAATAGTTTTAAAAGAATTTAAATCAAAAGACCTTTCTACCTCAAAATGATTATTATTAATTTCTTCGGAGGTAACCCATGTAACAGCAACAGTTGAATTTTCAACTGGTACAGCGTTCAATGATAAATACTTTACCGCTAATGGACCGGCTAAAGTACCACTTACCAAAATATGCAATGTTGCCGAGGCACATGCCTGTGGGCTTCCGTTATCACATGTTGTGTATACAAAATCTACCGGACCTGTAAAACCTGTTACAGGTGTGAATGTGTAGCTACCGTCTGTTGCTAAAACCAATGTTCCTTTGCCTGCAATCGTTGTTGTTTGTGCTGTTACAGTTTGTGTATTGCCTTCTGCATCGCTGTCGTTGGTTTTTACATTGCCTGTTGCAGATGTATTTACTGTCGTGATCTTATAATCATCAGCTGCTGTTGTGCTGTTTGGTGTACCTGCTACATTTACTGTTATAATTTGTATGGCTGTTGCACACTTAGCAGGTGTTTGGTTATCACATACCGTATACGTTAAAGTATCTCTGCCGCTAAAGCCTGTATTTGGTGTATAAGTAATATCACCTGTTGTTGTATTTACAGAAGTAATACCATTTTTTGGTGCTGATGTTACTGTAACTGATGATGGTACCAATGACGTTCCAAGGTTACCTGCTGCATCGTTTGCTAGTGTTCTTAAAGTTACCGCTGTATTTAGGTTTGTTGTTGCCACATCCGCATTAACTACCGGGCTATTAGTATTGCTGTTTGCATTTAAAACTGTTATTACCAATTTTGTAGTTGGACATGGTGCCACCTGACCAGGTACACATACAGGTACATCGTAAGTATATACGCCCGGTGTGTTCGCTGTGAAGCTATACGTACCGTTGCTGTTCAGTGTCAGTGTTTGTGTACTCCCGGCAGGGCTTGATAACAACGCCGAACTTGTACCATAAGTTGTTCCCGCAGGTACGTTATCATTGGTATTTACATTACCCGGTACCGCTACGTTTACAAAGGTGCTATTAAAATCAGGATTGGTTGATGGTGGGAATATTTTGATCTGTGAGGTTTGAAAAGTATTGCGACCACAGGCGTCAGTTATTTTAATTGTAATTAAACAATTTGAAATTACAGTAACAATTGGTGCTGTAAAAGAAGTTGAGGCAGATGCAGGATTTGTAAAAGTTCCACCACAGCTTGATGTCCACTCATAAGATAAAGTTTGACCATTTTGCAAAGAAGCAGCTACTGAAATATTTTGGGCAACACCGCTATTAAATATAGATGGAACATTTACAGAAGAAATGACAGGAACTTTTTCGACAGAAACTCTAAAACTAAAAGAAAAGAAAGCACGTTGTGCGGCCACTTCATCTGAACTAGTGCCGCTAATATCATGCCCGGCTTCATACATAACAAAACCTAAATTACTATTACCGAAAGCTCTTCCAAAAGCAATAGCTGACGCAGCACCAGGAGAAAGTGAGGGTACATTTTGCTGACTTGGGTCATAAGCAATTATCTGTGTTGTACTTCTCCAAGATCCGTTTAACACGGGTAAATAAATTTGTTCTGAACCACTCTGGTGAGCAGCATCTGTAACTCCCATATATTGGGCTGCAGGGCTACTTGGAAATTGATGTGTGTAAGGAGGTGTACCATCAGCATGGGATGTATAAGGCACTAAAGCAGTACCTGCTGTGGAAACATTGTTAGATAAAAAATTTAGTTGTTGTGTAGTATTTAAAGGGTTGAATAAGTTTTCAATTCCACTTCCTGTTCTACACCCACCCCAAAAAGAACCTTTTGTATTAAGCATCCAATTATATAAGGACCCATGATAAGCCCATGTTGGAATAGCATGTGGCATTACATATATATCATCGCAACCAGTTAATTCAGCAGGTGTTTTATAATTATATGCTGTACTAGGAATACCTGCAGCGGTAAAAAATTTAGCAGCAATGCTTCCATTTTGAACATCTAAGGTCCAATTAGGTGCAGATGTTAATGTAAACGTTATATCACTAGCGTCCTAAAGACGTAAATTTAAGTTCTTTGAATATATTGACATTAAAGGGTTACAGCTGAATTTAGTGTTCAAACGATTTCAATTTATCTC
>JAYVVD010000040.1:0-7051 GCA_043787295.1 Ferruginibacter sp.
TTTTTAAATACAGGTTCAAAAACAAACCTGCAAAAGAGAAAAGGAGGTTGCGGTAAGTATATTTTTATAATACTCTTATTTTTTATAATTATAGGAGCCGGTATATTTTACTGGAAATACTACTACACCTATAGCGATGGTTATCGTTCCGGCATGTTGCAAAAACTTTCTCATAAAGGAAACCTTATGAAAACCTACGAAGGAGAGCTGGTGTTAAGTAGCATTGCTTCCACAAATAATGTTGCATTGGCTTCCGAGAAATTCTTATTTTCGGTAGCGTCAGATAGCGTTGCAAAAAAAATGATGGACTATGAGGGCAAAAAAGTAAAACTTCACTACGAGCAAAAAAAAGGAACACTGCCATGGCGTGGAGAAAGCGAATATATTGTAGATGAAGTATTAGTAGAACAATGATTTACTTAACATTAATATCCTGCATACAATAAAAATATTGCCGGTTGCTTATTGAGCTCCGGCTTTTTTGTTTTCCATTCATTTACCTGCATGGTTTTTATAGATTCATTTGGGGCAGTTAAATTTACTCCAATACAAAATAGGGTTTTATTGTTGCAGGTTTTTAAAATAATGTCAACAAGCTGGTTATTTCTATATGGTGTTTCTATAAAAATTTTTGTACTGTTGTTTTTTTGAGAAGATAATTCCAGTTCTTTTATTTTTTTTATTTTGTCTACATTGTCAATAGGTAAATAGCCTACAAATTCAAATTGCTGCCCATTCATACCACTTGCCATTAATGCAAGTAAAATTGAACTTGGTCCTACCAATGGTTTTATAACACAATTTAATTTTTGTGCGGCTGCTATTAAAATTTGACCGGGATCAGCAACGCCAGGGCAACCAGCTTCACTAATAATTGCAATCGTTTTTTCTTCTTTTATTTTTTGTGTAAAGTTTCGTAATTCCTCTTCTTCGGCTTTGTGAATGGCAAACCATTCGAATGAATCAATAACAATTGACTTGTCCATCATCTTTAAGAAGCGCCTCGCAGTTCTTTCATTTTCTGCAAAAATTACATTGCATTTTTTAATTGCAGGGATAATGTAATTTGGAATTGTTTGCGATGCATCTTCTGCCAACACGCAGGGAATTAGATATATATCGACCATAAAATTTTTAAGTTATTACCTGATTTTCTCTTGCTTTGTGTAAACTGAGTGTGGCTGCTATTACAGCATAAGTAGGCGCCACAAGCCAACCAAGAACAGGTATTAGATGCATTAAATAAAATACAAGTCCGTTACCAATTGCAAGGCCTTTGTGTATGCTTATGAATTCAATACTTTGGGTCGCAGATAGTTTGTTTCTTTCACTACTATAATCGAGCATAGAAAAACCAAAGTAATAACATTCAGTAAGTAATGCTACCAACGGGGCTATCCATCCTATAACAGGTATAAATGAAAGTATCAAAATAGTAAGCACATAAACTGTTTGCCACAATAAATTTCGCAAGGCAATTTTTACTCCACGCCACATATCTTTCAAAAGTTGGGGGAAGCTAAAAGGAAAATCTCTACCTTCTAAAATGCATTCCGTTCTTTCACTTAAATAAGCAAAGACCGGCGAGCCAATTATCAAAAATAAAAATTTAAATAGAGAGAAATAAAACAAAAACAAAACGACGATTATGATGCCTTGCCCAACAATAACCAATAAATTAAGCCAACTTTCCTGCATTGATTCCAACCATGCTCTGATACCGCTTTTATGTAATATAAATTCAATTGCATTTACACTGCTGATTCCGAAAAGATAAAGCCCTGCAACAAAAAGAATACAATAGATAATGCCGGGAATCATAATCCATTTCCATAATCCATGTTTTTTTATAAAGTGATGTGCGGCAAAATATGATTGTATAGATATGATGATTTCTCTAAGCATGGTTTTTTATAATGAATGTTTAAATTCGCTTTAAAGTTACATATCTCAAATGAAAAAACTTTCCCTTACATTCTATCAAAGAAAAGATGTTGTACAAATTGCAAAAGATTTGCTTGGAAAAATTGTTGTAACCAAAATAGATGGAAAAATTACCAGCGGGCGTATTGTTGAAACCGAAGCTTACGCAGCTTTTGTTGACAAAGCATCACATGCCTATAATGGAAAACGCACTGTGCGAAACGAGGCTATGTATGCCTGTGGTGGTGCGGTTTATGTATATATTTGTTATGGAGTGCATAACATGCTTAATATTGTAACCAATGATGTAAATGTACCCGATGCAATTTTGATAAGAGCCTTAGAGCCTTTAAAAGGAATTGATACTATGCTTTGGAGAACAGGTAAAAAATTGTTAGATAACACAATTACAAAAGGCCCGGGCAATGTTGCAAAAGCTATGGGAATATCTAAAGATATTTCTGGTTTAATGTTGGGTAATGAGCAAATTAATATTTATGAAGATGACTTTTTATTGCTTGAAAATGAAATCGGAACCAGTAACAGGATAGGAATTGATGGTGCAGGTACAGATGCCTTATTGCCTTACAGGTTTTTTGTGAGAGGAAATAAATTTGTAAGTGGCAGGCCTGTGAGGTGAAATTGCGAATAATTAATTGTGAATGGTCAATTTATTTATTGAATGAAAATGGAACAATAATAGATGGATAGAAGTTGCAAATAAATTTTTTTTCCATACAAATAATCACCGCCGGAAAGCAGTGACTCTTTAAAAAAATAAAACAAATAATTTAAAATTTCGGACAAGGAATACCTTTTGATTCAGATTTTCTTTTAATATAAATTAAAGAAAATTCAGAGCCTCCTCTGCTGGCTGTTGCTGTTTTTAAACTGCTGATATTAACATCATAACTCGCCCCAATTCTCAATCCGTTCACTTCTAAACCAACATAAGGAATCAACGCATCATTAAGCCGCAACCATGATCCAATGAAAATGCTTGAAGGGTTAGCATAATCTGCATTTAAATTATAAGCAAGAGCGCCACCCAAAGTTGTTTCACTTGCTTTATTTTGGCTTTGGTAAATAAAAGAAGCATTTAAAGTTAATGCATCAGCTATTGGCACTGAACCGCCACCATGCAATGTTATTCTGTTTGCTAACAAATAATTTTGTTCTTTAAAACCAACTTTTGGCCTATTTACATGATACACAGAAACACCGGCATAATAATTATTTGCACCATTACTTGAGCCTGAAAATAAAAGACCTGCATTTACATCAAAATAATTTTGATTATTGCCATTAGTTAAAAAATCTGTACGTGCACCTGTAAAACCGTTCTGCCTTAGCATATCTTCAAATGTTAGTTTACCCTCGTCTAATGTCAAACTACTATAAGTTCCCTGAAAACCTGCACCAATGGTATTATATCCATCTTCATCCAATGCCTTATGGTAAGACATAGAAATTGAGCCATAATTTAATTTTAATTGGTCGTTTGCACTTGCATCTGATAAACCGGAAATTCCGATACCAAACACATCACCTGCTGGTAATTTATCTTTCATTATGCCAAAGTCAAAAGATCCGCTGGTAGTAACATAAGCTTTAGGAATAGATGGCCATTGATCGCGGTGATTAACAGCTAATCTCCATTGACCATCAAACTTCCCTGTAAAAGCAGGATTTAATGTTAATGGGGATGCAAAAAACTGTGAAAAGTGGGGATCTTGCGCAATTGCACAGGTGGAAATGAAGGCGGCTAAAATTAATAAAGAAATTTTTCTCATTTGGTTAAACTATTCTATTACTTAAAGATAAGAAATTCAATTATAATGCTGCCTGCACTTCATTTAAATAAAAAACTAATTAAGTATTTTATGTTATTGTTGCATTTTTGATCCATATGCAAGGTCTCCTGCATCACCCAGGCCCGGTAGAATATATCCTTCTGCAGATAAATTATCATCTATAGCGCCACACCATATTGTTGCTGTCGGTTCTGCTTTTAATAATGTGGCTATTCCCTGTGTGGCTGCTATGGCACAAACTACATGAAGCTCTTTTATATTGCCCGCATCCTTGATATATTGAATAGCTTTTACAAGAGAAGCTCCAGTAGCCAGCATCGGATCACTTAAAATTACCACTCTTCCATCTATTTGAGGGCAACTCATGTATTCCAATGCAATTTCGAAAGTACCATCTGCATGGTGTTTCCGGTATGCGCTTAAAAAAGCGTTGTCAGCTTTATCAAAATAACTCAATAATCCATTATGCATTGCTAAACCTGCTCTTAAGATAGTAGCTAAAACAGGTTGGTCTTTTAAAACTTTACATTTTGCAGTTCCCATTGGCGTATAAATATCTACATCTTCTGTTTCCATATTCTTGCTAATCTCATAGCCTATTACTTCTGCAATACGTTCAAGGTTTCTTCTAAACCGCATCCTGTCTTTTTGTACATCAATGCATCTAAGTTCGCTTACCCAGTTACTAATTAAAGAATGCTCATTGCTAAAGTTGTGTACCATGTATACCTGAAATTTAATCTAAAGGAGAATAAGTTAAAAAATTCTTAACCGCATCAAATCTAAAATAAAATCAGTTGCTAAACTTATATTTGATGATACTTTTCACTTTCAATTACTTTTCATGAAAAATTGTTTGTATTTATTTTTAATGCTGATGGTTGGTAGTTCGTGTGAAAATAAAAATGATTATGATGTAAATACCGGTAAAAATTATGAAAATAATAAGCTTAATTTAGAAAAAACAGAACAGAAGAGTCCTGCTGTTTTCCTGTCTGTAACCGGAGAAAGAAAAAAAAATATACTTGGACAATCAATCATTAAAGGGAAGATCATAAACAGGGCAAAAATCGTTTCTTATAAAGATATAGATGTAAAGCTTTTTTTTTACAGCAAAACCGGCGCACTGCTAGAAGAAGATCATGAAGTTCTTTATGAAACAATTGCACCGGGTCACATAAAAAAATTTAAGTCAAAATACTTTACTCCAAAAGATACTGACAGTGTCGCTTTTAAAATTATCAGTGCTAAATTTTGATAATCCTTTTCAATCAATAAAACTAAAACTGTCCCCATCAAATAAACCTTTGTCACTCAATTTTAAATGTGGTATTACTAATAATGCCATAAAAGACAATGTCATAAAAGGTGCGGCCATCCTGCTTCCCAGGTCTTTGGTTGCAAAAATATTCATTGCTGTATAATTAGCGGCAACTTTAAAACCATCCTCTGCACTCATTAAACCTGCAATGGGTAACGGCAATATCATTTCAACATTATCAGACACAGCACTAATTCCTCCTTTTTCTTTAATGATAAGATTTACTGCTTCACATATCCTTTCATCATTAACACCTACAGCCACAATATTGTGGCTGTCATGGGCAACGGAAGATGCAATGGCACCATTTGTTAAGCCAATATTTTTTATAAAAGAAATTGCTACAGGGGCATCATAATATCTATTTACAACCACTATTTTTAAAATATCATTTTCAACATCAGACTCTAAAAAGCCATTTTTAATAAATGCAGGTTTAATAAGTTTGTTGGTAATTAACTGCCCATCCAATGCTTCTATTACATTAATTTCTGCCTGGCCTTTTTTTGCGTTAATTTGAAAGTGTGAAGGTTTTTTTTCTTGGCATTTAAAATTATTTATTGCATTACTGGTTACAGACTTTATAAAAGTTTTTCCTTCTTCAGCTACTAAAACTCCATTAATAAAAGTTTTTAAAACAACAAAACTTTTAAGATCCTTCACAACTATAAAATCTGCATCATCATCAATCCTTAACAAACCATTATTCATTTTATAATGCAATACAGGGTTTATACAGGCAACTTTTAATACTTTAAAAATATTTACTTCATGGGCCACAGCACGAGCACACAAGCTATTAATATGTCCTTCAGCTAAGCTGTCCGGGTGTTTATCATCGCTGCAAAACATCATGTTATTGGAATTATTATGCAACAGGTCAACCAATGCATCAAAGTTTTTTGCTGCACTGCCTTCCCGTATTAAAACTTTCATTCCGTAAGAAAGTTTTTCTAAAGCTTCTGTTGCTGTAAAACATTCGTGGTCTGTGGTTATACCAGCATCAATATAATTTTTCGCAGATTCTCCTCTTAAACCCGGGGCATGACCATCTACAGGTTTGTTTGTTTTTTTTGCAGCAGCTATTTTTTGCATTAACGTTTCATCATTGTTAAGCACTCCGGGAAAATTCATCATTTCGCTGAGGTAAAAAATTTCAGGCATATCAAGTAATTCTTCTATATCCTTTACATTTAATTCAGCACCTGCAGTTTCAAAAATTGTAGCGGGTACACAACTTGGCGCACCAAAATGAAATTTAAAAGGAACTTTTTTACCATTTTTAATCATAAATCTTACACCTTCCATGCCACATACATTTGCAATTTCATGAGGATCGCTAATGGAACCGGTAGTTCCATGTAACACTGCAAGTCTGGCAAATTCTGAAGGTATCAACATACTGCTTTCTATATGTACATGGCTATCAATAAAGCCCGGTAAAATATATGGTTCGCCATGTGCTTCCCCGTCTTTTATTTTAGCTATATTTTCAATTTTACTATCTGTAACTGTTACTTCTCCGAAAAATATATGTTCGTTAATAATATCAATAATATTTCCTTGTATTCTAAATGATTTATTCATCGTTTAAATGATTGTTTATCCGCTTGTGTAATAATTAAAATTTAATACTTCGTTCTTCATTGCAAATGTATTGATACATTATATTTGTGCTGAGTTATTGTTTAAATCTGCATTAATTCGGGTAAAAATTAAAAAAAATAAATATGAAAAAAATTAAAAACTTACTGTTGGCAACATTTACTTTAACTACTTTAAATGTAGCTGCACAAACTGCAGATGAAATTATTGCAAAAAACATAGAAACAATGGGAGGTGCGACAAAAATTGCCTCTTTAAAAACAGTTAAAAAAACAGGTAATTTAAGTATGCAGGGAATGGATATTCCCATGATATTTACCATATCTCAAATGAAAGGATTTAGATTAGATGTAGAGGTAATGGGTACTTCCAACTACCAAATAATAAC
>JAYVVD010000041.1:0-5109 GCA_043787295.1 Ferruginibacter sp.
CCGCTGTATACAATAGTATCTTCCGGCAAAGCCAAAAGATTTTCTTTTATACTTTTAATTAATTGCTCATGGTTACCACCAGGTAAATCGCTTCTACCAACACTGTTTTTAAACAATGCATCTCCACTTATAACAAATTTATCTTCGGCACAATAAAAAGCCAGGCTGCCCGGGCTATGACCTGGTATAAGTAAAATTTTTAAAGTATCTTCTCCTAATGAAATTGTATCCCCTTCATTCAATAAAATAAATTCTCCTTTGTAGTTATCAAAAGGCATATCGTACATAAGTCCACTCGTGGGTGCAAAAGCCAATACTGCTTTTTCTTTTTCATGTAATTGTAATGTGAGAGAATATTTTTCTGAAATGAATTTGTTGCCAAATACATGATCTAAATGGCAATGTGTATTGATGAGCATGCGGGGTATTAATCTATTAGTGGTCATATACGCAACCATTTTTTCCTTTTCAGCATCAAAATAACAACCAGGATCAATAATTATGCAGTCGTTAAACTCATTGTAAAGTATATACGTATTTTCCTGTATTGGACTAAATTCGAATGATTTTATTGTAAGCATGTATGCTGATTTAAAATGATTTTAATTGTACGGTGTAATCAACTAATTTTAAGACTTAATATAACAGATAAGTATGGCAAAGTTCAGCAGAATAATTCTTATTTCCATTATTTTCATTCTTCCTGCTATTGTAACAACAGCTCAGGTAAACGCTGTTACTTTTGGTAAAAACAGAATTCAATATAAAAAGTTTAAGTGGCAGTTTTATCAAACACAAAATTTTAATGTTTATTTCTACGATGGTGGAAAGGAACTAGCAAAATTTACAGCTCAGGCAGCAGAAAAAGAACTTCCTCAAATAGAAGCTGCTGCTGAGTACAGCCTGCAACGCCGGGCCAATATTATTTTGTACAATGAATTTGCTGATAAAAAACAAACCAACATCGGTTTGGAATCTGATATCTTAAATGCGGGATCTGTTACAAAATTGGTTAATAATAAAATGGTGGTTTACTATGATGCTAATCATTATAACTTAAAACGCCAGATAAGGCAGGGCATTGCAGATATCATAACAAAAAACGTTTTGTTTGGAGATGATTTAGGAGAAGTTGCCAGCAATCAAACCCTGTTAGATCTGCCTGTATGGCTTACTGATGGCTACGTTGCTTACCTAGGCGAAAATTGGAGTACAGATTTAGATGATGAACTTAAAAGCGAAATGCTAAGTGGCAACTACAATAAATTCTCAAAATTTGCTTTTGAAAAACCCTTGCTTGCAGGTCATGCTTTTTGGTATTATGTTGAAGAAAAATATAAAAAAGAAAATGTTACTTATTTTTTATACTTAGCAAGAATTTATAAAAATCTAAACAAAGCAAGTAAGCAAATAACCAAACTCACATTTAAACAGTTGCAGGCAGAGTTTATGGAATATCAGGATGATAAATATTCCAAAGATATTGCCCGTCGTAAAGCTTATCCCAAAGGAAATTATATTGATGGTTTTGATATAAGCAAGCGCTTAAATTATTATCGTTTTAATGTGAACCCCAATAAAAAAAACAATGACTATGTTGTAACACAATTTAAAAAAGGTATTGTAAGGTTAATTTTAAATGAAGGTTACGAAAACAAAACATTGCTTAAATATGGCACAAGATCTTACGAAGCAGAAGTTAATCCCAGTTATCCATTAGTTGCATGGGATCCAAAAGGGACAAGGATATCCGTTATTTATACAACTGAAGGGCATTTAAAATTATTTGTATACGATGTACTAAGTAATTTGAAGCAATATAGTTTTGATATTACTGATAAGTTTGATCAGGTGCAGGATGTGAAGTATATGTTGGATAGCCGAACGCTACTTATTTCAGCAGTAAAAAATGGTCATTCAGATATCTACACATTTGCTCTGGAAAGAGAAAAAGTTACCCAAATTACCAACGATGTGTATGATGATATTGATGCTACGTTTGTATCATTTCCGGGCAAAACCGGCATTATTTACAGCAGCAACAGACCGAGCGCTGCGGCAAAAACGGGTGATACCATTTTGCCGAGCAATAACCGTTTTAATGTTTTTTTAATTACAAATTTTGGTGATAAGCCAGAGCTTAACCAAATAACACAACTTACCAATTTAAAATATGGCAACGCACGTTTTCCAACACCATATAACAGCAACCATTTTACTTTTGTAAGTGATGAAAATGGTATTGGCAATCGGTATGCAGGGTTCTTTACTACAAAAGCGGAAGGGCTGGATACATTGGTTTTAATTGGTGACGATATCCTCCGCAATCCATCTCAAAAAGATGTTGACAGTACTTTACGTGTGTATAAAAAAACGGATATTGATTCAGTGGCCATCGTAGCCGTATCGTCAGATTCAGCTTATACATTTCCGCTAACCAACTATCCCAGTTCTCTTGCAGAAAGCAGAGTTGCGGGAGACAACAACCAATTGAGTGAAGTAACAAGGCAAAGTGATGAGAAAGTTTTATACAAACTTAAAATAGATGAGAATACGCTGTACAAAAGAAACATAAATGCCCCACCTACCGAGTATGCAAAAAAATTAATGAGGGAGAGCAGACTTACAAAAGTAAATCCTGCAACAGGCAAACCCATTATACCTGCAGCTATTGCTGATACAGCAAAAAAACCGAACGACTTTTTTCAAAATGAATTTGGCAGTGATTCATCAAAAAAAACCGGAGCAGCACTGCCAATACCGCCGATATTAAAAGACAATGATAATGTACTGGCAAGAGCAAAATTATTTATTTACAAACCAAAAAAATTCTCTGCAGATTATGGCTCAGCAGGGTTTAACAACAGTGTTTTAATAAACAGATATCAACCTTATCAGGGTGGTTCAGGACCAATCATGCTTAACAGTGGTACCCCATTAAATGGCCTTATCCGTTTAGGTACATCTGATCTTATGGAAGATATTAAAATAACAGGTGGTTTTAAAATTGGTACCAATCTTAAAGACAACGAATGGTTATTAAATTATCAAAATTTAAAACGCAGAATTGATTGGGGACTTACTTATTACAGAAATGTACAGAGCCTTTCATTTGTAACAGGTGGTGCTAACCCCGTTTTTTTAAACGGTAAACAATTCACCAATTTATATCAGGCTAATATTTCTTATCCTTTTGATGAAACAAAAAGTATAAGGTTAAGTACCGGTATCAGAGCAGATAACCAGATTGTAAATGCAAAACTGCAATTACCTGCAACATTATTGGTAAATAATAATCTTAAACTTTATCAAACAACGCATTTAGAATTTGTGTATGATAATAGCATTACTACTGCCCAAAATATTTACAACGGTGCACGTGCAAAAGTATATGCGGATTTTAATCGTCAAATAAACAAAGTACAATTTTCAAATGGGCCAAATACTTACAATGTTGGGTTTGATGCCCGTTACTATTATCCTATCTATAGAAACTTTATTTGGGCCGGCCGAGCTGCAGGCGATTTTAGTTTCGGTAACCAAAAATTAATCTACTATCTCGGTGGTGTAGATGGTTGGCTTATATTTGGAAATAATACAAAAAAAGATGGGAGCGACAAATATTTTATAACTAATAATCCACCTGCACCTGATCAGAGTTATGCATTTCAAAGTCTTGCAGTTAACATGCGTGGCTTTATACAAAACATTGCAAGTGGCAACAATGCGGTTGTAATAAATAGTGAATTTAGATTGCCTGTATTTACAACACTGTTTGATAAAACAATCAACAATGCGTTTGTGCGCAATTTTCAGCTTACCCAGTTTATTGATTTAGGAACTGCATGGAACGGTAGTTATAAAGGAATTAAAAGACCTAATATTCCTTACAACTCTGCAGCAAATCCTAACTTTCCAAACGATCCGGGGCCTGTAACCGTTAGAGTAAAAGCGGGTGGTATCGGCCCTTTTGCAGGTGGTTATGGTTTTGGTGCACGCAGCACATTGCTTGGGTATTTTGTAAAGTTTGATGCAGCATGGCAAATGAACAGATTTTTTAAAGGAAAACCTCAAACATATATTTCACTTGGCTTAGATTTTTAAAATACAAATATCTACATACGAAAACGGATGCGACTTTTAAAATTAGCATCCGTTTTTATTTAATAAAATTATTTTGGGTTTGTTAGCAGCGCACATTAATCAAACTTTCGTTCAGGCTGTTGGTAGTAGTGCCGCCACAAGTTTTATTATGATGTAGTTTTATTATTGCGTCAGCTACTACTGTATATTCGGCAACCTTTCATCTGTTAATCTTTAGTCAACAATAATTGGAATATTTCATTAAAAATTATTCAAACTTTCATCCTATTCTATTCTCATTTTCAATCGTAAAAACAGGAAAGCATTTAATAAGAAAGCAACACAAAGAACATAATCCAGTAAGCAAAAAGCCACTGCCCAAAAGGTGAAAATATTTTTTTCATTGGTTTATAATTTTAAAAATTGCAGGTAAAAAAATGATGAGTGCACAAATGAATGCTGTAATACTCGCTACCAAAACTGCTGCCGCAGCCACATCTTTAATAATTTTAATAGCCGGGTTAATTTCTTTACAACTAATATCTGCAAGTTTTTCAATAGCCGTATTAAAAAGTTCTGCAGCTAAAACAAAGCAAATATTGATTACAAGTATAAGCCAAGCAAACTTTGTAATCCTAAAAATAAAAGCCAGGACTATTGTAAAAATTGCACACAAGATTTCTATTCTAAAGTTTCTTTCATTAACAACAGCATAGCGAATACCATTAAGTGCATACTTGAATGCACGAATAGATTTTTGCATCTCAATTTATTTTGACTTTCTTTTATTTTAGAACCATACTCTCTCGTGAAAATTGTTTGTAACTAACATAAGCTGCTATCAGCGCCAACACCACAAGAGATGTAACGACTGTAGCATACTGCAACATATTTATGGTGCCCGCAATAATTTCTTTTGTAGCCAGCGCAATATTTAATACAGGTATTAGTGAAGTTTGCCAGCCAAGCTCAACCCCGGGCAGCGTTGCAATAAGTGCGGGAATAATAATTACAAAAGTCATAGGA
>JAYVVD010000042.1:0-12092 GCA_043787295.1 Ferruginibacter sp.
AACAAACAGCAGCGCAAAAAAGCGCTTTAAAGTTACCGGTACAGGAAAAATCGTTTTCCAAAAACCTTTCAAACGCCACATTCTTACAAAAAAATCTACTAAACGCAAGCGTGCAATGCGCAAAGACGGTATGGTAGATTCTACCCAAATGTATTTTGTAAGAAGATTGCTTGGATTGAAATAATGTACCTCTTGTTTTAGCAAAAAGCTAATGCAATACTACTAATAACTTAAAAAAAAATTAAATATGCCACGTTCAGTAAACGCTGTAGCCAGCAGGGCTCGCAGAAAAAGAATTTTAAAAGCCGCAAAAGGATATTACGGCAAACGTAAGAATGTATACACCGTTGCTAAAAATGTAATGGAAAAAGGACTTACATATAGTTATGTAGGTCGTAAATTAAAAAAGCGTGAATACCGTACTTTATGGATTGCACGGATTAATGCAGCTGTAAGAGCTGAAGGAATTACTTATAGTGAATTTATACACAAATTGTCTGAAAAAAGTATTGACCTTAATCGTAAAGTATTAGCAGATCTTGCAATGAATGAGCCAGAAGCTTTTAAAGCATTGGTTCTTTCTGTAAAATAAATTTTAGTTTTAAAAGTGTGTAAAAATACCGTTCTGTTATAGGAACGGTTTTTTTTATAAATCATATTAATTTTACAAATGGAAATATCAGGTTCATCTTTAGTTTTAATAATTTTAATGTTAATATTTGCATTATCGCTTACAGTCATACTAATAAAAATTATTCTTTACTACAACAAGAAATAAATCTTAATACATTTATTTACAATGCTAATCTTCATATAACCGCCACTATTAAATATATTTGCTGAGCAAAAAAATTATTTAACAACAGTACCATTTTAGCCAATGAATAATTCTTACGACAGCCTAGTGCAGCAAACATTTAATTTTCCACAAGAAGGTTTTAAGCTACACGAAAACCATTTGCAATACAATGATGTAGATATTAAAGCGCTGATTGATAAGTATGGTACTCCGCTAAAATTATCTTATTTGCCAAAGATTGGTATGCAGATAAATAAAGCAAAAATAATGTTTGCCAATGCTTTTAAAAAACACAAATATGAAGGCGAATACAATTATTGCTACTGTACAAAAAGTTCGCACTTTAGTTTTATTGTAGAAGAAACACTGAAACACAATATACATTTAGAAACATCTTATGCTTATGATATTGATATCATCAACGCATTATATAAGAAAAGAAAAATTACCAAAGACATAAATATTATTTGCAATGGCTTTAAGCAAAAAAATTATACGAGCCGTATTGCAAAATTGATAAATGATGGTTTTAAAAATGTAATTCCTGTATTGGATAACAAGGAAGAACTTAACATGTACAAGCGTAACATCCGTACAGGTAAACCCTTTCAATTGGGAATAAGAATAGCTGCGGAAGAAGAACCTAGTTTTCCTTTTTACACATCCCGTTTAGGCATGAAAGCTAAAGATGTGCTTGGTTTTTATGTAGATGAAATTGAAGGCTATGAAGATAAGTTTCAACTTAAAATGTTGCATATCTTTTTAAATAAAGGTATTAAAGATGATATTTATTATTGGAGTGAATTGCAAAAAAGTATTACCTTATATTGTCAGCTAAAAAAGATTTGTCCTGAACTCGACAGCATAAACATTGGTGGTGGCTTTCCTATAAAACATTCTCTTGGGTTTAATTATGACTACCAGTTTATGATTAATGAAATTATAGGAAATATAAAAACAGCCTGTAAAAAAGCAAAAGTTCAAATGCCCAATATTTACACTGAATTTGGAAGTTTTACAGTGGGTGAAAGCATGGCGCATATTTACAGTGTAATTGGAGAAAAAGTGCAGAACGACAGGGAGACATGGTATATGATCGATTCTTCTTTCATAACAACATTGCCGGATACATGGGGCATTGGCGAAAAGTTCTTAATGTTGCCTATAAACAAATGGAAAAATGAATATCAACGTGTAGTACTTGGCGGTATAACCTGCGATGGTCATGATTATTACGATTCTGAAGAACATATAAATGAAGTGTTTTTGCCAAAAGTAAAAACAACTAATGAAGATGATTTAGAAACCAATAAAGAACCATTGTATGTTGGCTTTTTTCATACAGGCGCTTATCAGGATCAGATTAGCGGATATGGTGGTATAAAACATTGCCTTATTCCTTCTCCCAAACATATTATTATCGAGAGAGATAAAAATGGTAAGCTGATAGAATGGGTTTATGCAAAAGAACAAACATCGCAGAGTATGTTGAAGATATTAGGATACAATTAGCATCTAAAAATCTATAAAAAAAAGGAGACTGTCTCATAAATAAAAAAGTTTCTTGAGGTTTGCTTAAACGGTAATACTTCTCCATCAGGCATCCGAATAAAAAGAGGCTGCCTCGTACTTATGAGACAACCTCTTTTTTTGATTAACCTTCAACCAATCAAAAATATCTTCTATAAAATATTGATGTCTTTTGGTGCTGTATTAAAACTTTCTTTTTTTGGAAGTTCAATTACAAGAATTCCATTTTCATAGCGTGCAGCTATATTTTCTGTATCAATCTTTTCATTTAAAGTAAAACTTCTTTTAAAGGATTTTAAGCCAAATTCTGTACGAATTAATTTCTCATTTTCAATTGCATTCTGTTCTTTTTTCTCAGTACTAACTGTTAGCACATTGTTATCCAGCTTAATACTAAAGTCTGCTTTAATATATCCTGGAACTGAAAGTTCCACAGAATAAACAGCCGCTTTATCAATAATATTTACTGGGGGATAATGCAATACATCCTCTCTTACTGCTTTACTAACTGCGGATGGAAATTCATTAAAAATTTCTTTCATAAATCCATCAATTGATTTGTAATTGTTATTCATTTTTACGTAAGACATAGCTTTTATTTTTAAGTTTTTAAGTTATTTTCAGGAATAAGATTTCAAATAGTATTCCATTAATATTTTAACGACTTTATGGCATTAAAAAAAATTAATAATGCCATTGTGTCTCTTTTACTTAATTGTTTCTGAAATATTTTCATACTTGCATGTGATATTTAGCATGTAATTTTGCATTCTAAATTTTAATAAAATATGTATCCAGAAGAGATTGTAATACCAATGAAAGAAGAGCTTACAGAAAATGGTTTTTCTGAAATGCTTACTGCAGAAGATGTAAAAAGTACATTATCAGAAAAAGGAACTTCACTTGTTGTAATTAATTCTGTTTGTGGTTGCAGTGCAGGAACAGCAAGACCTGGCGTTTTAATGGCAGTAAATTCCGCAACAAAAAAGCCTGATAATATTAAAACAAGTTTTGCGGGATTTGATGTTGAAGCAGTAAACGAAATTCGTAAACACTTAATGCCTTATCCACCAAGTTCCCCGGCAATTGCATTATTTAAAGATGGACAATTGGTGCACATGATAGAGCGCCATATGATAGAAGGAAGAAGTGCTCAAATGATTGCCGATAATTTAAAAGGCGCTTTTGATACATACTGTAATTAAATCTTCAAGTTTTAGATGAGTCATCGTTTGTTGGTGAGCTGTTGCTATACATGGTATGGTAACAGAATTAACCAATGAACGATGACTTTTATTATATTGCAACAACTCATAAAAATATAAGCCCATGTATCCAAATTTATATTATGTTTTCAAAGATTGGTTTGGTGTGGAATGGAACAGTTTAAAAATACTGAATACTTTTGGATTAATGGTTGCGTTAGCTTTTGTAGCAGCGGCTCTTGTGCTTAGTTCGGAACTTAAACGCAAAGAAAAACTTGGGCTTTTACATCCATCAGAAGAAACAATTGTTGTTGGAAAGCCTGCATCTGTTTTTGATCTCATTTTTAATGGGATTGTCGGCTTTATATTTGGCGCAAAGTTGTTGGGGCTTTTATTAAATAAATCACCGGAAGTAAGTACCCAGGATTATATATTTTCTTCAAACGGAAATATTATCGGGGGAATTTTAATGGCGATTATTTTAATTGCAATAAAATGGTACGATAAGAACAAGCAAAAATTAAAAACACCCGAACGGAGAACTGTAAGAATTTGGCCGCATGACAGGGTAGGAGATCTCGTAATTATTGCTTTAATATTCGGGATACTTGGTGCAAAGTTGTTCGATAATTTTGAGCATTGGGATGAATTTATGAAAGATCCTGTTGGTAAGTTGTTTTCAGTTAGTGGTCTTACATTTTATGGTGGTCTTATTTTGGCAGCGTTTGCAGTCTGTTGGTTCGCTTATAAAAAAGGAATTAAAATTAATCATTTGGTAGATGCTGCAGCTCCCTGTTTAATGATTGCTTATGCAGTAGGCCGGATTGGTTGCCAGGTTGCAGGTGACGGTGATTGGGGAATTCCCAATAGTGCTTACACTAGTGATGCTTATGGAAATTTATCTTTAGCTGCACCCGGCGATTTTCAAAAAACACTGCAAAAAAATTCTACTTATTTTCTTGAAGGAAAAGTAATGGATAGCACAGGCAAAAGTGTTTTTGTAACTGACAGGACATATCCTTCACTTTCAGAAGTGCCACATAAATCAATTACCGGGGTTTCTTTTTTACCAAAATGGTTTTTTGCCTACAGTTTTCCTCAAAATGTAAACAACGATGGTATTCCTATACCAGGAGTTAAGGAGGATCATTATAGTGTGTTACCACAGCCCGTTTTTCCTACATCATTATATGAAACAGTTTTATGTACATTTTTATTTTTATTGTTATGGGCTATTAGAAAAAAGATTACAACACCTCTTATTATGTTTGGCATTTACCTGATACTTAATGGAGTAGAACGATTTGTAATTGAATTGGTTAGAGTAAATAAAGCTTATAGCGTTTCAAATTTTTCCTTTTCTCAAGCGCAGGAAATTGCCTTAATGCTTATCCTCAGCGGAATTATATTAATAATTTTTGTAAAAATCAAGTATAGAAAATAATCTTAATTCTTTTTCCTGTATATGACCGGCAGACTCAAAACTGCCGGTCATCATTTTTTATAACCGTTCAATATTAAACATTGTACTATGCAATACAAAGTACATAGCTTTGTTTAGTATTTATCAAACTAAAGAACTAAATAATAAAAAATGAAACAAATAATTTTAATTTTAGCATTAGCATTAAATGGCATATTTGCTCAGGCACAAAAAACTGCTGTACAGGGAAAAATAATTGACAAAAATATGAGAGCTGTTAAAGCAGTTTCTGTTTCTTTATTAAACACAAAAGATTCTTCCATAGTACAAACAGTTATAACCGATGATTCGGGGATTTTTTTAATTGAAAATAAAAGTGGTGGAAACTTTTTAATTTCTACTTCTGCCCTCGGTCATCAAAAAACATATTCCTCTAAATTTATAATAATTGAAAACAAAATTTTTTCACTAAAAGATTTAATCATTTTGCCAATTGATAAAACTTTGGAAAATGTATCTGTTGTTGCAAAAAAGCCTTTTATTGAACGTAAATTAGACAAAACAGTAATAAATGTGGAAGCTTCTATTACAAGCGCAGGAAGTACAGCAATGGAAGTTCTTGAAAAATCTCCGGGAGTTTCTGTAGATAAAGATGGAAAAATAAGTTTGAAAGGAAAACAAGGTGTAATTATATTAATTGATGGGAAACAAACATATATGGGTGAGCAGGACCTTGCCAACTATCTCCAAGCTATGCCGGCAGCAAATTTAGATCAGATAGAACTTATGCCAAACCCATCTGCTAAATATGATGCATCGGGCAATTCAGGAGTAATCAACATAAAAACAAAAAGAAACAAACAAAAAGGTTTTAACGGTAGTGTAAAAAACACTTTGGCAGTTGGGAAATATTTAAGAACATTCAACACCATAAATCTAAATTATAAAAATGGCAAGTTTAATATTTTTTCAACCTTTGGGGTTAACCAAAGAAAGAGTTTTCAGCAGCTGGATATCAACAGAAAATATTACGATGCTAACAAAAACCTCAATGCAATTTTTGACCAGACAGCAACATTTATAAGAAGTAATAATAACAACAATGCTAAAATTGGATTAGATTTTTACGCAACTAAAAAGACAACACTTGGTATTTTATTTAATGGCTCAATTAGTCCATCTGCACAGGACGGCAAAAATATCAGTTACTTAAAAAATGCAAATGCGGTTACCAATTCAATCTTAAGTTCCAATAGCACCGATAAGGAAAAATGGAAAAATATGGGCTTTAATTTTAATCTCCGCCATGTATTTGACAGCACCGGAAAAGAACTTACAGTAGATGTTGATGCATTACAATATAAAAGTTTACATGATCAATATTTTCAATCAGAAAATTATACCGCATTATGGGTTAAGCAATCGTCTGAAGAACTTACTTCAACCTTGCCTGCTATTATAAAAGTTTACAGTGTAAAAGTTGATTATGTTCATCCATTTAAATCGGGTTTAAAAATGGAAACAGGTATTAAAACAAGCTTTGTAAATACAGATAATGTTGCGGATTACTTCAATGTTATTGGTGGTGCGCATGTAGTTGATAATGATAAAACAAATCAGTTTAAATACAAGGAAAATATTAATGCAGCTTATGTAAATTTTAGCAAAGAATTTAAAAAATGGAGCTTACAAACCGGGCTTCGTTTAGAGAACACAAATTACAAAGGCAACCAATTTGGTAACCCTGTTAAACCGGATTCAACATTCAATAAAAGTTACACAGGCCTTTTCCCAACTATGTTTGCGGGTTATAAATTAAATGATAAAAACCAGTTTGGCTTTTCTTTTGGCAGAAGAATTTCCCGTCCTGATTATGAAAGCCTGAATCCGTTTATTTTCTTTATTGATAAATATACTTACGAGTCAGGAAATCCATTTTTGAAACCGATGTATGCAAATGTGTTTGAACTTTCGCATACCTATAATAAATTTTTAACCTCTAATTTTAATTACACACATAGCAAAGATATGTTCAATGAATATTTTGAGCAATCAGGCTATGCTACAATTGTAAAGCAAAATAATTATGGCAGTATTGATGATATTTCTTTTTCACTAAATGCTGAATTGAAACCGGCAAAATGGTGGACAATGATGCCTTATGCAGAATTTAATTACAATAAAGTAAATTCACAATTATATGGCTTTGAACTAAAAACTTCAGGTACAGGTTTTTCTTCCAATATTAACAACCAGTTTTCTTTAAAAAATGGATGGAGTGCGGAACTTTCAGGATTTTACCGTTCTAAAATTAAAAGAGGACAATTTGAAATTGCTTCAATGAACCAAATAAGTACCGGGGTTTCCAAACAGATATTAAACAATAAGGGAAGTTTAAAATTAAACGTGGGAGATATTTTTAATTCAGGCAGACAGAAAGGTGTAGTAAACATTCAAAATACCGTTGCAGCATTTGCACAGAGAAGAGACAGTAGAAATATTGGAATTACTTTTAATTACAGATTTGGTAAGCCATTAAAAATTCAACAAAGAAAATCCGGTGGAGCGGGAGAAGAGCAGAGCAGAATAAAGACAAATTAAAATTGCATTGTTATCTTTACAAAAATTAAATAATTATGCCATCATTCGATATAGCTAGTAAAGTAGATCTTCAAACACTTGACAATGCCATAAACGTTGTAAGTAAGGAAATTAAAAATCGTTTCGATTTTAAAGGATCGCATGTAGTAATTGAATTAAATAAAAAGGATTTTAAATTAAGTCTGGAAGCTGATAGCGAAATGAAAATTGATCAAATAAAGGATGTGCTTATAAGTAGAAGTATAAAACAAGGTCTGGCAGCAGAAATATATGATTTTAGCAAAGAACCCTTTCCAAGCGGTAAAATTACCAAGCTGGAAGTGATAGTAAGAAATGGATTGAAACAGGAGGATGCGAAGAAAATTGTGAAATTGATTAAGGACAGTGGGCTAAAAGTACAGGCGGCAATAATGGATGATATTATTCGTGTAACTGGTAAAAAAATTGATGATTTACAGGATGTAATACAAGCAAGTAAAAGCTGGGATGTAGGTTTGGCTTTACAGTTCGTAAATATGAAATAGTAGTTGAACCGTTATTAAAAATGTAGCTGTTGTAAATTTAATTGTAAAACCCTACTTTTGCACATTAAAATAACAAAGCATGGCAAAATCCATGCATTAAAAAAAACAAAATGAAAAAAGACTTGCACCCAAAAGGTTACAGAATGGTAGTTTTTAAAGACATGAGTAATGGTACAACATTTTTAAGCAAATCTACAGCTGTAACAAGCGAAACAGTTGTATTTGAAGAAGATGGTAAAGAGTATCCTGTTATTAAACTGGAGATTTCAAATACATCTCACCCTTTTTATACAGGTAAAAATGTATTGGTAGATACTGCAGGACGAATTGATAAATTTAATAAGCGTTTCGGTAAAAAAACATCTCCATCTGCTGTTCTGGCTGCAGAAACTGCTGAATAGTTTTATTGTTTTTAAAATAGTATCCCTTCGGTTTATGCCGAGGGGATTTTTATTTTAAAATAAGATATTATCTTATGTCATTTTTGTGATACTCTTTTTTTTCATAAATCGTAATTTTGCAACTAAACATATAAAACATGGAACCGATTATAAAAAATCCTATTAATTTAACTGAAGCAGCTGTAAGCGAAGTAAAACGCTTGATGACAGAACCCAATTTTGACACCGGTAAAATATTACGGGTGGGTGTAAAAGGTGGCGGTTGCAGCGGTATGACTTATGTTCTTGATTTTGATACAAGAAAAGAAAATGATGCGATGTATGAAAAAGATGGAGTGAATTTTATTATTGATAATTCTCAAAGCATTTATTTATTTGGAATGGAAATAGAATGGGAGGGTGGTCTTAATTCTCGAGGTTTTACATTTAAAAATCCTAACGCAAGCAGCACATGTGGTTGTGGGACAAGTTTCGCTGTTTAAGTTAATATCTAAGGAAGTGATGGCAAAAGTTACCATGTTTTCATAAAAGTACACCAAAAAGTCCGCTAAAATTTCAGCGGACTTTTTTTATGACAATGTAATTTCTTACAGTTCAGGAGCTTTTACTTTTTTTACTTTTACTTCTGCAGCAGCACCCAATGGTTTGTCTTTTGCAACATCAATCAATATTGGAGCACCAACAAAAATTGATGAGTAAGTACCGGTTACAACACCAATCATCATAGCAAATGCAAATCCTTTTGTTACTTCACCACCAAATATAAATAGAATAAGCAAAGTTAAGAATACAGTTAATGATGTCATTATGGTACGACTTAGTGTATCATTAATGGCACGGTTAATAATATTTATTTTTGTTTCTCCTTTCATATCTCTGCTGTATTCACGTATTCTGTCAAATACAATAACAGTATCGTTCATTGAGAAACCTATTACAGTTAATACCGCAGCAATAAAGTGCTGATCAATTTCCAAAGGAAAAGGAACAATATCTTTAAGGAAAGAGAATACAGCAAGTGTTACAAGCACATCATGTATTAATGTTACGATTGTACCTGCGGAATATCTCCAGTCACGGAAACGGATGAAGATATAAAGGAAGATGGCCAACATAGCAAAAATTGTTGCTTTAATAGCTCCACGTTTTAAATCATCTGAGATAGAAGGCTGCACAGTAGAGGAACTCTGTATATTGTTTTTAGAAAACTGAGCATAGGTAAGATCGCTAGGTAAAACATTTTTTAAACCTTCGTATAATTTTGTTAGTACCAATGAATCAGCATTTTCCTGACCAATTAAGTATGAGGTTGTAATATTTAAATGTTTTCTGTCTCCTACAGTTTTTATAATAGGAAATTCTCCGTTAAATGATTTTGCAAGATTGTCCTGAACGTCAGAATTTTGCAACGGCCTGTCAAAACTTACAGTATAACTTCTTCCACCTTTAAATTCAACACCTTCATTAAAACCATGGAAAAAAGAAGCAATTCCTAAGGCTAAAATAATACTGGAAAGTATGTATGCATATTTTCTTTTCTCAATAAATTTATAATTCACGTGCTGGAATATTTTACGGGAAATCTTCGTAAAATAATTGAAGTGATGGCTCTTGTCTGTTCTTAAATCTGTAATTAACCTGGAAACTAAAATACCACAAAATAAAGATAATAAAATACCAATAATCTGTGTTGTGGCAAAACCTAACACCGGACCAAGACCAAAGTATAATAAAATAAAGGCAGTTAATAAAGAGGTAATATGCGCATCTAAAACAGGTGCAAGAGACCTGCGATAACCTTCGCTTATAGCAGCCGGATATGCTTTTCCTTTTGTAAGTTCTTCTTTAATTCTTTCAAAAATAATTACGTTCGTATCTACTGCTAAACCAATAGTAAGTACAAGGCCCGCAATACCTGCAGCTGTTAATGTAAAACCAAACATGGCAAGTACTCCGATTGTAAATAATAAGTTTAATACCAACGCTATATTAGCAACCCATCCACCAGTATTGTAGTAAACAAGCATTAATATAAATATAACCGCAAATGCAATTAAGAAGGCATTTCTTCCGCCAATTAAACCTTCCTGGCCAATGGTTGCACCAACAATTTGTTCCTGTACAATTTTTGCAGGCGCATCAAGCTTTCCTGACTTTAAAACATTCGCAAGATCCTGTGCAGCTTCTACCGTAAAATTTCCAGATATTTCTGTATTTCCACCTTCAATTTTACCATTTACTCTTGGCGAAGAATAAATGATATCATCTAAAGATATAGCTACATAACGTTTGTTATTTTTTTCTGTAAGATTCGCCCATGTTCTGGCTCCTGTCGGAGTCATTTGCATTTTAATAGATGGCATTCCTTTTTCATCATAGCCTTGGCTTGATTCTGCTACACCATCACCTTCAAGAGGTGCTTTATCAGATCCATTAACTTTTTCAACAGCATACAGTTCAAAAAAAGATCCTGTTTTTGATTTTTGCTCAATTCCATACATCAGTTTTACATTGTTGCCCAGCAAAGAAGTAAATACTGAATTGTTTATGTAAGAATTTAATAAAGATGTATCTTTTGAAGCAACCATACCTAAGTACGGGGTTTCGTATAACTGCCCTGTTTTTGGATCTACAGGAAATTGAACTATTGAACCAATAATACCCGTTGCAGCAGAATCTCTTTTTGCTTTTGCACTATCGCTCAAAATGCTGGTGTCTTTATTACCTTTTAAATATTTAGCCAACCCTTTGTCAGCATCAGTAAATGATTTTTGAAAGTTTTGATCAGCTAATAATACAACACTCCAAAACTGTAAGTTAGCAGAAGATTGTAAAAATTTACGAACTCTTTCGGGGTTTGTAATACCCGCAAGTTCTATATTTATTACGCCTTTGTTTTCATCTAAATTAATGTTTGGTTGTGCTACACCAAATTTATCAATACGCTTTTGTAGAATTTTATATGTTTGAGAAATAGCACCTTTACCAATCACTTTTAATTTTGATGTTACAGTATTATCATTATCACCGGGTTTTACTTCTTTATTGGGACCAGTAAATAAACCTGACAACTTACCTAAACCATTTTGTGCAATGTATGCCTGAGAAAACAGATCCACAAAATTTGCTTCACTGTTAACTTTTTGCGCAGTGGCAGTTTGTAAAGCTTTTAGTAAGGCGGGATCACGCGGATTGTTACTTAACGATTTTAGTAACCCCTGTAAACTTACATCCATTGTTACGCTCATTCCTCCCTGCAAATCAAGACCAAGATTTAATTCATACTCTTTACATTTCTGATAAGTAGTTCCAACAATTGGAAAAATTTCTTTTTCTTTTGTACTGTCAAGAATGTGTTGTGTTTTTGCTTTAATAATTTCATCTCTTTCCTCAGCATTCATACTGGCTGTCTGGTTTTTTACAAGACGGGTAGCAAGTGTTTTTACAGATGATTCGTAATTACGGACAACAAAAGTGTAAGAAAGCTCCCAGATAGATATCAATACGAGCGCAATGGTGAAGAACCAAACTAAACCTTTCAGTTTCATGTTAAAATACTTTAATAATAAGCTATGTTAATTTTTTACAAGTGTGCAAAGATAGGGGAAA
>JAYVVD010000043.1:0-21249 GCA_043787295.1 Ferruginibacter sp.
AATGTATGCGTAATAGCGAATTTTCTTTTGTAAGGAATAAGTTTACAACCAATAAATAAAAATAATAATGCAAATAAAAAAGTAAATTGGAATTGCAACAGGTTTTTCATTTGGTATTTTACAGGAATGCCTAAAACCAACAAACATGCCAAGCCAATTTTTAACGTTGGGGAATTGAAGGGGTGTCATTTTAAACGCAAATTTTATTAAATGGGTAATAAATTGCGCAATTATTTTGTCAATCCCCATTGGTTTTTTAAATTATTAAATGCCGAATGAGTTAATTTAATATTATCAAAATGCCCGGCAGTTTTTTTCTGCCTGTATGCTTCATAAAGCACAACTGCACATGCTACAGATATATTCAGCGATTTTATTATTCCAACTTGTGGTATTATAAAATTACCGTCAGCCATATTAATAATGTCTTCACTTACACCGCTGTGTTCGTTGCCAAAAATGAGTGCGACCGATTCAGTAAGATCCAATTCATAAAGGTCGGTTGCACCTGTATTTAAATGTGTAGTATAAATTTTAGAGAAGTTTTTTCGGAGTTCTGCAAAACATGCTTCAGCATTTGTAAACTGGTGCACTGTAAGCCATTTAGCTGCGCTTGATGAACTTTTGGCGCTCCACATTTCATGCAGATCAATTGCTGTATTTAAAATGTATACATCCTGTACACCTACAGCATCACAAGTGCGCATTACGGCAGATATATTATGAGGATCGCTTACATTTTCCAGTACCACGGTAAGCCCGGGTTGCCTTTTTGCTAATACGTTATTTAATCTTTTAGTCCTTTCGGGGGTCATAGCGGCGAAAGTACGAATTTAAATATCCCCTCTAAAACCTAACTATAATTTCTATAATTTCAATTCCCCTTTTTTTAAAAATGAAATTATAATCATGCTAATTCAAACCTAAAATTTGTAACTATTAATACTTTTTTATATTTTAAAAAACTGTGGAGAACATCAGTAAATAATAAAATTATTTTTTTTAGTATTAATAAGTGTAGCTTATGAAAAAATGTTTCATTTCTGCTTTTAAAATTTTTCATTCTACCTCAATTCTATTTAGCTTAAATATGCATGAAATTAATTACAAATCTTTACTTGAACAGTTACCTATTTCACAAATAATTCTTGATACAGATTTTAAAATCATTACAGCATCAAATCTATTTTTGAGTACCACAAAAACAACATTGAAAGATATTGCAGGCGAAAACTTTTCTGTTGTTTACCCACAAATCGATGATAACACAACAGAAACAGATAAGATTTCTGCGTCTTTAAATAAGGTACTAAAAAACAAAATAAAAAATAAAATAACTATTTTAAAATATGAATCGGTAAAACCCAAAAACGACGGCAATTTTATCGAAAACACCTATTGGTGTTTAACGAACACTCCCGTTTTTGACGAAGCTGATAACATAAAATATATATTGCAGATAGCTGAAGAAGTTTCAGCAGCCGAAAACGGTGCGGAGAAGCAGATAGAAGCTGAAAAAAACCTTGCGCAAATTGAAACAAGTCATGAGCACTACTACAAAATGTTGATGGATTTACCGTTTGCATTTTGTATTACGAAAAGCAGCGATTTAGTAATTACTTTAGCCAACGATTTAATGAAAATATTTTGGGGCAAAGGGCTAAACGTGCAGGGTAAAATGCTTTTAGAAGTTTTGCCTGAGTTAGAAGACCAGCCTTTTCCTGAAATGATGAGGCAGGTTTTAAAAAGTGGCAAGCCATTTTATGTGAACGAAATTCTCGCCAAAATTAAGTACAATGGTATTTTACAGGACAAGTATTTTAATATTGTTTACCAACCCTATTATGAAGCAAACCAAACTATATCCGGTGTAACAACGATTACGTATGATGTAACTGAAATGGTAATGGCACGAAAAAAAAATCAGGAAAATGAGCTGTTTAGCCGCTCTATACTGGAAAGCAGCCCAGATTGTATAAAGATTATTGATAAAAATGGTAGGATTGAATTTATGAATGACAATGGGCTTTTCCTTTTAGAAATGGATGACATTGCTGAAGCGAAAAATAAATATTGGTGGGAGTTATGGGAAGAACAGGATAAGCCCATGATACAAAATGCTGTTTCAAAGGCATTGGCAAAAGAGAAAGTACATTTTCAGGCAAGCGGCAATACTGTAAAGGGTAATAACAAATGGTGGGATGTTATTGTATTGCCCATGCAGTTAAGTGAACACACCGGTAAAATTGAAAAACTCCTTACGGTATCAAGAGATATAACAGACTACAAAAAAGCCAACTTAAAAATTGTAGAAAGTGAACACAAATACAGGCAGATGATCTATTCATCGCCTTTTTTAATAGCCATCTTAAAAGGCAATAATTTTATTGTTGAAATTGCAAACGACGCCATCATACAAGCGTGGGGTAAAGGTAAAGATGTAATTGGCAAATCGCTGTTGGTCATTATACCTGAAATAGTGGAGCAGGGCTTTGTAGAAATATTAAACAATGTGTTTGCCACCGGCGAAACGTTTGAGGCAACCGACATGCCTGTGAGTTTGCAACGTAATGGTGTGTTGGAACTCATATACTTTACTTTTGTGTACCAGGCGCAAAAAAATGTAAGTGGGGAAATAGAAAGTATTTCAATTATAGCACGAGAAGTAACACCACAGGTAATTACCAATAAAAAAATTAAGGCAAGCGAAGAGCAATTTAGGTTATTGGTACAACAGGCACCTGTAGCCATTTGTGTACTGCTCGGTAAAAATTACGTAATAGAAACCATCAACGAGCCCATGGTGCAGATGTGGAACAGAACTATGGGTGAAGTAATAAATAAACCCGCTTTTGATGTGTTAACTGAATTGAAAGACCAGAATTTTAAAGAATTACTGGACAATGTTTATAATACTGGAGTTCCGTTTGTTGCCGAAGAACTCCCAATAAATTTATTAAGAAACGGAACAATAGAAAATGCCTTCGTAAAGTTTGTTTATCAACCATTGAGGGACGCAGATGGGTCTATAAAAGGTGTTATGGCACTCGCAATAAAAATTACTGAACAAGTACTTGCACGTAAAAAAATTGAAGAGAGCGAAAAGCATTTTAGGCAACTGGCAGATATGATGCCTGCTAAAATAAGCAATGCAGATGTACATGGAAATTTGTTGTATTTTAATAAAAAATGGCTTGAATATACAGGCAAAAATTTTGAAGAATTAAAAGATTTACGTTACCATACTATTATGCACCCCGATGAGTTGAAAGAATTTTCAACCAGGTTTTTGTATGCTAATGAAACGAAGACTCCTCTTAATATGGAGATGCGTTTTTTAAACAAACAGGGAGAATACAAATGGCATTTAAACATCGCAACCCCTATAATCAACGAAGATGGAAATATAATCATGTGGATTGGGTCTGCAACTGAAATACATGAGCAAATCACACAAAAAGAGATGTTGGAAATTGCAGTAAAAGAAAGAACCATTGAGTTGCAAATTGCTAATAAAGAACTACTGTATCAAAATACAGAAAAAGAAAAAAAATCTGTTGAGTTAACAAGTTTAAACAGTGAGTTGCATTCATTTACCTACGTAGCAAGCCACGACTTGCAGGAACCGCTTAGAAAAATAAAACTTTTTACAGAGAGAATTACAAATTTAGAAGGGGAGCAATTATCAGATATTGGGAAAGATTATTTTAAACGGATACAAAGATCGGTAGATCGTATGCAGCAACTCATAGAAGATCTGCTTGTATTTTCAAGGACAGGGACAGGAGAAAGGATATTTATTTATACAGACTTAAATGTAATTGTAAATGAGGCAAAAGAAGAATTAAAAGAAACTATTGAAGAAAATAATGCGTGGATAGAAATTGTACAAATGTGCCATACAAAAATTATTGCATTCCAATTTAAACAGCTAATGCACAACTTAATAAGTAATGCTATTAAATTTTCTAAACCAGGTGTGCAACCACACATAAAAATTACCAGCCAGTTGGTAAAAGGTAGTAAAGTGCAAAACGAAAACATTGAACCTCAAAAAACGTATTGCCACATTTCAGTAAAAGATAATGGTGTTGGTTTTGAGCAGGAATACAGCCATAGAATTTTTGAAGTATTTCAAAGATTGCACGGCAAAGAACAATACAAAGGCACTGGTATTGGTTTAGCTATTGTAAAAAAGATTGTAGAAAATCACAACGGGATAATAACTGCATCCAGCATTTTAGGCGAGGGTGCTACTTTTAATATTTTTTTGCCCGTTTAAAAATTAATCGATTATTCTCTTTTAACATAGATTATCATTGTAAACTGAACAAAAAATAGCAGTAGTTTAAATAACTTTCGTGTTTTTTGTTGATTAGAAAAATTGTATTTTTATTTTGCCAACACTTAACAATTATGAGAAATAATTCTATAATGATCATAGATGATGACTATGATGACAGAGAATTTTTTTGTGAAGCTCTTGGAAAAATTGAACCTAATTCAAAATGTATTTCTTTTGAACTAGCAGAATTTGCATTGACATATTTAAGTGATGAGCAAAATACAATACCTGATTATATTTTTTTAGATATTAATATGCCCAAGATAAATGGAATGGAATGTCTTAGAAAAATAAAAAACATGAAACACCTCGACGCTGTGCCTGTGATTATGTACACCACATCGTCATTGACTACTGATATAGAAAATGCCAAAAATTTAGGAGCAAGTGGTTTTTTAACGAAGCCCACTGTATTTAATAAAGTTTGTACTGAATTGAAAAAATGGATTAAGTAACAACAGTAAATTTCTGAATTTGATTTTTAAAAAAGATTAATAGTTTAAGAACTGATTTGCCTTTTTGTTGTTATAAACAGAAGGCTAAAACTTCTATGTTTCCGTTACCCACTGCTCTCCAATAAGTTACTATAATACAAACTAAGTTAGGATTTTAAAGTTTTTTGTACTATTATTTAATTGTATTATTAAAATAGATGGTTAGGCGTGGCCTTCGAAAACGATTGTTTTTATGCTTTGAGGCGAAAAAAGGATTCCCGTTTGTATTCCTCATTCAACTGCCTAAACCTATAAGGTTTTGTAAAACCTTATAGGTGTTTTTGAGTAAGCATGCGGTTGGAAATTTTAAAATTGCTCCAATTAATTTTTGCAAGGATTCCCAAACGGGCAACTGTTTATTTTTACAATACTAAAATGGGTTGTTACGTTTTTTATTGTTGACTCCCGGTAACATTCTATAAAGGCTGCGAATTTGAAGTGAAACGCCCACAGCGCACCGAAACAAGGATTTGTAACGCAAATCCTGGACAACTGATGCATAGAGATTTTGTGAACACAGCCCTCGTCTTTTTGCCTTTTATAAAAATGCATTGTTGACTTTTATATTTATCATTACATTTATCTTTCAAAACAACCTACATGAAAAAAATATTTTTACCGGTTATCCTTTGCAGTTTTTTATTTGCCTGCAATACCAAAACAGCTAACAATACAGCTACAGAAAATAAAACCAACGGAGGCAGCAAGCCAGATATACTTGCTGCAAACATAGACAGCACCGTAAAACCCGGCGATGATTTTTTTATGTACGCCAATGGCGGATGGATTAAACGGACCCCAATACCTGATGCAGAAAGCGGCTGGGGTATTGGCAATATGGTGCAGGATGACATTTACAATAAACTTAAAAAAATAAATGAAGATGCAGTAGTTGCAAAAGCCTCAAAGGGAACAATTACACAAAAGATCGGTGACTTTTGGGAAAGTGGAATGGACTCTTCAGCTATTGAAAAGGCAGGCCTGTCACCACTTGTAGATGATATGAAAAAAATTAATGCTATTGTTTCAGCAGATGATGTACTTGCTGTTGGAGCAGGTTTTCAAAACAAAGGTGTGGGTTGTATGTTCAGCACATACATTGGGCAGGATGATAAGAACAGCGATGTGATGGCTGTAAAATTTGATCAGGGTGGTCTTGGTTTACCAAACCGTGATTATTATTTCAATACCGATGAAAGAACTTTAAAAGTAAAAGCTGCATACAAAAATTATATGCTGAAAACTTTTACGCAGATTGACAGCACAACTGCAGCAAAAAATGCAGAAGAGGTTTTTATGTTGGAAACTAAACTTGCAAAAGCCAGCAGAAAATTAGCTGACCTTCGTGATCCTTATAAAAATTATAATAAAATGAACCGAGCGGGCCTTGGTAAAATTGCACCATCAGTAAACTGGAATGCTTATTCAAAATTAGCAGGTACAGATAAAGTTGATTCTGTTATAATTGGTCAGCCTGAATTCTATACAGCGTTTAGCAATGAACTAAAAGCTACGCCCATTAATGTGTGGAAGAATTATTTAAGACTAAGACTTATTGTATCATCTGCAGCATATTTAGATTCAAAAACTTTTAATAACCGTTTTGAATACAGCAAAACATTATCAGGTGCTACCAAACCAAAAGATAGGTGGAAACGTGTTTTGGATTCTGAAGAAAACGCCATTGGAGAAGCGCTGGGTCAACTTTTTGTAAAAGAATATTTTAGCGAAACTGCTAAAAAAAGATACGATGGCATTGTTGAGAATATTCGTACTGCATACAAAGAACGTATTGCAAAACTTACATGGATGAGTGACAGCACTAAAACCAAAGCTTATCAAAAATTGGCTGCCATTTCTAAAAAAGTTGGCTATCCTGATAAGTGGAAAGACTTTAGCAATCTTGCCATCGAGGCTGGTCCGTGGGTATTAAACGTACAGCGAGCAGCCACGTGGTGGCATAATTACGAAATAAATAAACTCGGCAAACCAGTTGACAGAACTGAATGGGGGATGACGCCACAAACTTACAATGCTTACTATAACCCAAGCAATAATGAAATTGTATTGCCTGCTGGAATTTTTGCTGTGCCTGGCTACAGAGATGAAGATTTAGATGATGCATTGGTGTATGGTTATGCTGCAGCATCTACTGTTGGCCATGAAATTACACATGGCTTTGATGACCAAGGCAGACAGTACGATGAAAAAGGTAATTTAAAAGACTGGTGGAATAAAAAAGATGGTGAACAGTTTTCTAAGAGAGCAAAATTTATTATTAACCAGTTTAATAAGTTTAGCCCCGTAGACACATTGCATATAAATGGCAATGCCACACAGGGAGAAAACATTGCTGACCTTGGTGGTGTTTTATTGGGATTAGATGCTTTTAAAAAGACTGATGCTTATAAAAAGAATGAAAAAATTGCAGGGTTAACACAAATGCAGCGTTACTTTTTAGGCTATGCCTTAGGATGGTTATATACGCAGCGCAAAGAAAGACTTGCAAACCTTGTAATGACCGATGTACACTCACCTGCAAAGGAAAGGGTGAACGGACCATTTGTAAATATTCCTGAATTTTATGAAGCATTTGGCATAAAGCCCGGCGATAAAATGTACAGACCAGACAGTTTAAGGGTAAACATTTGGTAAGAACAAAAATTGATCACATAAAAAAAGCACATCATTACAAAAGTGTGCTTTTTTTGTGAAAAAAATTATTATTGCTTTTTCAAAAATTCATACACATCCTGCCAATTAATTGATGCCAGTACAACCCAATTGGTTTTTAATTCTTCAATAGAATCTGTTAACTCTGACTGGCCTCTAAGGTTTTCAGGATTTAAAAATAATGCTTTGCACCCCATATTTTTTGCAAACTGCACATCTGTTAAACGGTCTCCTATCACAAAAGAATTTTTTATATCCGCATTTTCATCGGTTAAATATTTTGTCATTCTGCCAGTGCGGGGTTTGCGAAGCGGAGAGTTTTCTTCAGGTAAAGAGTCATCTATAACAATATCAGAAAAAATAATGTCTTCGTTTTTAAAAACTTCCAACATGAAATTTTGTGTAGGATAAAATAATTCTTTGGGAAACATGGGAGAATTTAAACCATTTTGGTTGGTGACCATTACGAGTTTAAAGGGTAACTCCCGGGCAATTTTACCCAACCATGTTATTACATGCGGGTAAAAATGCAATTTTTCAAAACTGTCCACTTGCCCACCGGGCGGTGGGCTTTGAAGTACCGTACCATCCCGATCTATAAATAAATATTTCTCCATTTTATATTTTAAATGTGGCGCAAAGTAAAGAAAATAATTTTTACAGTTGTTCAGAAGGGTAATAAGTCTAATTTATTAATAATTACCAAGCTTCCATTTCAATACCTAAACCATAACCATTATTATAAATAATTTTACCATCATTAAAAGTTATACCTGTTGCAATATCTTCCGCCAATAATAAAGGTCCATCCATATCTACATAATCTACAAGTGGAGCAAGTTGAGCAATAGCTGCAGTGCCAACAGATGATTCATTCATACAGCCAATCATTACCTGCAACCCAAGTTGCCGGGCTTTGTCAATCATTCTTTTTGCGGGTGTTATGCCGCTGCATTTAGTAAGTTTAATATTTATGCCATGAAAATGATTGTGGCAAATCAATATATCATCTTCTTTCACGCAGGCTTCGTCGGCAAACAAAGGCAGCACTGCATTTTCATACAATGTTTTCATACCATCCCAATTATCTTTTGCCAACGGTTGTTCAACCATTTCAACACCCTCTTCCTTTAGTAAGGGTATTTTATACATGGCTTCCTCAAGGCTCCAAACAGCATTTGCATCTACTCTAAAAACAGCATCAGTATGTTTTCTTAATGCTGCAACCATCTCTACATCTCCATCAAAACCAACTTTAATTTTATATATTGGCCATGGTTTTTCTGTCATTTTTTTTGTCATCATCTCCAAAGTATCTATGCCAATGGTATAATCTGTTACGGGTGAATTTGCAATATCAAGTCCCCAGAACTGATGCAGTTGCTGCCGTTTCATTTTACCATAAATATCCCATGCTGCCATATCAAGTGCACAAACCAAAAAAGGATTTTTAGGAAATAAATGATGCAGATAATGCCAGTAACGTTCTGGGTCGCTCAAAGAAAACTTTTCTATAAAAACCTTCTTTTCTTCTATATCAGCAATCATTTTTTCAACTGTGATGTTGTAATAATTTATTGCAGGTGCTTCTCCATAACCAGTCTGTCCAAAATAATCTAATCTCACAATTAAAGATGGCTGATGCGTTTTTGTACCCTTAGAGATTGTGAACGGGTATTTAAAAGGCAGGTTTATTTTTTTGTAGGAAATTTTAATCATCAATTAAATATTTTTTTGAAACTGTGTGCAATTTATCTGCCGCTTTCTTTAATTATTTGTGTTAGTTGATGGTTCAAATTATCAGCTTGCATTAATTCTTCCATAGTTAAATGCATTCTATAATTCCATACCTGGCTTAGGTTTGCAGGGTCGTTAATTCTTTCTTCTGCTGGGATTGCTCTTCGTATATTTCCATCTATCGCCATTAAATCCTGCAATAAAAATACGCTCCACATTGCTGGTGATTGAAGATGGAGTTGTATTATTTTTTTACAAACCCATGGTTCACAAAAATAGGGTGCATTACCATGCTCTTTTAAAATGGTATTAAAAAAAAGTTGCGCAGTTGCTTTGTTTTTTTCCCACCATAATCTTATTGGCGCCATATCATGCGTAGCGGGCATTACAACGCATGGATATTTGGCGGTGCATGTATCTGAAAAATGTTCGTTAGCAGTTTTAGGCATCTGCTGTATCTGTAATGAAAGAATATTAAGATCTTCTAAAACCTTTTCAGTAAAAGGGGGCACCATGCCTAAATCTTCTGCACACAACAACATTTTAGAAGATTTTACCAGCATGGAAAGTGTTGCAGTGCCTTCTTTTTGCCAGAGATTATTTTGGTTTTCGAAAAAATACTGGTTGTATAAATTATTCAGTATATTTTTTTGTTCTTCTCCCAACTGTTTAAAAGAATAAGTCTGCTGCATATTAATACGAAAATGATAAAAGTCAACAGTCGCAGGGGCTTTCAACAAAATAACATTTGAAACAATGTTGAAAAGCTGCTGTTCGTATTGTAGAAATGCAGAATGATTTTTTAAATATGATTCAATTTTTTGCTGATCATCAAATTGTTCTTTTAAAGATAATCCGTCAAAAAAGATTTCTTTTATTTTTTCGACATCCTTACCAAAACAGTCACATAAAAAATTTTCTGTTATGTAAGGATCACATAATCTTGCTTCATCAACATTATAACCTGCATCAATAAAATTTGATTTTGTTAAAGCAATAGCAGGAACAAAAGTACCCATTGTGCCATCAATCTGATTTTGTGGAATACTCCAAATTCTAAATAACCCGAGTACATGATCAATCCTTAACGCATCAAAATAATTCTCTAACCTTTTCATGCGCATAATAAACCAGGCAAAACCATCTTCCCGCATTTTTTTAATGTTGTATGTGGGGAATTGCCAGTTTTGCCCTACTGTTGAAAATGCATCCGGCGGTGCGCCCGCCTGCATATTCATGTGAAAAAGCTTCGGATTGACCCATGCATCTACACTTTGCTTCGCAATGCCAATTGGCAAATCAGCTTTTAAAATTACCTTATTGTTATGAGCATATTTGCTTGCATCTTTCAATTGCAAATGAAGATGATATTGAACAAAATACCAAAATAAAACATCTTCAAAATGTTCGCTTGTACGTTCTACAAAAGACGATATTTTTTCAACATCATAAAATTCATATTCCGCCCACTGTTTTGTATTTACAGATTTGTGTTTATCTCTCAATATACAAAAAACTGCATAAGGAAAAAGCCATTCGTAAGAGTTTTCGTAAAAGATTTGCCACTCTTTTTCTTTTAAAAAATTGATATTTGAAATATGAAATATTCTTTTTAAAATGGAAAGTTTAAGATTTATTACAGCTGTAAAGTCACAACAGGAAAGGTTATTCAGTCTTTTAATCTCAACTGTTTCATTTTCTGTAACGCTGATATTTGAATTATTTATTAATTGCTCAACATTTAAATAAAGTGGGTTTAATGCAAACGAAGAAATAGCTGAATATGGGTAAGAATCTTTGTCAGTAAAAGATGCGATCGTATCGTTTACCGGTAACAGTTGAATCATTTTTATTCCTACTAAAGAAGCATAATCAACAAGAACTTTAATTGAAAGAAAATCTCCACTTCCCCAAGTATCTTTTGTTCGTAAACTAAATACGGGTATATTAATTCCTGCGCCTTTCCATAAATAATTTCTGCAATTGGGCTCAGCATATATGATAGTTACACTTTTGCTTTCAAAAGGTTTTTGAAGCAGCATGTTTGACCCGGGCTCATACTCAATTATGCATTTTTTTTCAGTATCATAAAATGCAATTTTATATTCGATTGGAAATATTTCTTTTGAAAAATTAAATTTCAAAACACTTTTATTATTCTTCTTCTTTACAAATAAAATGGGGTTTTCATTGTTGAAGAGGTTTAGTTTTTTTGCAGTGCCTGTTAAGCAAATAAAAATATTTTCCAGTAGCAATGGGTAAGAAATTTTGAAAATATGAGTTGCCTTTTTATTGTTATGAAATTTTGGAGTGCCGTAGTTAGTAGGCTTAAAAACTTTTTTAAATGGTTTTGATTTTCTTACATCCATTACATATTCTGAAATCTTTTTTCCATGGCTTATTTCAATGGAATTTGATTTTATTTTTTTAAAATTTATACATCCGTTGTATAAAAAAACAGTTTCTTCCTGAGCAAATTCTTTGCTTACAGAAATTTGATATCTTATTGTTTTTAGTTTTGTTTCTTTGTCTAAAAACATTGTTCCAATCCAGGTATTTTCATCTTTATATTCCAATTGAAAAGAAACTAAAAGTTCATCTTTCTTATTGAAAAGTGCCACAAAAACTATTTCTCCTGGTTTAGAAGTATATGATGTTATAAAATGAAGATGCATCAATTATTTTTTTACAATGTATGCATTATATGCATGAACAAAAGCATCAAATTTTTTAAACAAAATGCAGCTTTATATCTATTCTGGTTTTATATTTGCAAAAACTTTTACGAATGGAAACAGCAAAAAAATCTAGGGGCATTTATTGGATACTTTTCTTAATTTCTGTCGGAGCATTTTTCGGCGTTTATGCAGTTGGAGGCGGATATTGTTCTTTGATCCTTCCTTTTAATGTCACTTTTTTTGCAATGGCATTAGATCTTATATAAAGCTGTAAATTGAAAACATATAATAAAAACGCTGCCTAACGGCAGCGTTTTTATTATGACACCATTCTTAAGAATTTAAAGAATTATTGCAATTTTTTAGGACCTCAAATACATTAAATAAATAACGCCATACAATGTGTATAGCGTTATTAAATAAATATAAAACTTTTTATTTGACTTCTTCAAACTCCGCATCTGTTACATTTTCCGCATCAGCACTACCGTGTGGTTGTTCGCCATGTTGCGGTTGATCAGCACTCGGTTGTGCACCTGCTTGTGTGTCCTTATACATGTCTTCGCTTGCAGTTGCCCATGCAGCATTTATTTCTGTAGTTGCGGTATCTATTTGAGCAATATCCTGAGATTTATGTGCAGCTTTTAGCTTTTCAAGAGCCGCTTCAATTGGTGCTTTTTTCTCAGCAGGAATTTTTTCGCCGTATTCCTTTAATTGTTTTTCTGTCTGGAAAATTAAACTGTCAGCCTGGTTTATTTTATCAATCTTTTCTCTTTCTATTTTGTCGCCGGCTTCGTTTGCTTTTGCTTCATTCTTCATTTTTTCAATTTCCTCTTTGCTCAAGCCACTTCCTGCTTCAATCTTAATTTTTTGTTCTTTTCCTGTGCCCTTATCTTTTGCACTTACGTGTAAAATACCGTTTGCATCAATATCAAAAGTTACTTCAATTTGAGGTACACCACGTGGAGCCGGCGGAATATCTGCCAGGTTAAATTTACCAAGGCTTTTGTTTTGTGTACTCATTGGTCTTTCACCTTGCAACACATGTATTTCAACCCCTGGTTGGTTATCAGCAGCTGTACTAAACGTTTCAGATTTTTTGGTAGGTATAGTTGTGTTGCTTTCAATTAACCTGGTCATTACACCGCCCATTGTTTCAATACCAAGGCTAAGTGGAGTAACATCCAACAACAAAACATCTTTAATATCACCACTTAAAACTGCACCCTGTATAGCTGCTCCAATCGCAACAACTTCATCAGGGTTTACGCTCCTATTTGCTTTTTTACCAAAGTATTTTTCTACAATTTCCTGCACTTTTGGTATACGTGAACTACCACCTACCAAAATCACCTCATCAATTTGCGACACAGACATTCCAGCATCTTTTAAAGCAGCTTCACATGGTTTTAGACAGCGGTCAAATAATTTATCAGCTAAAGATTCAAACTTTGCACGTGTAAGTTTTTTTACCAAATGCTTAGGTACTCCATCAACTGCAGTAACATACGGCAAATTAATTTCTGTTTCTGTGCTGCTAGATAATTCAACTTTTGCTTTTTCAGCAGCCTCTTTTAAACGCTGTAATGCCATTGGGTCTTTGCGTAAGTCAATTGCTTCGTCAGCTTTAAACTCGTCGGCCAGCCAGTCCATAATTACTTTATCAAAATCATCCCCACCCAAATGCGTATCACCATTGGTAGATTTTACTTCAAAAACTCCATCACCTAATTCAAGAACAGAAATATCAAAAGTTCCACCACCAAGATCAAATACAGCTATCTTTTGATCTTGTCCTTTTTTATCTAAACCGTAGGCAAGTGCGGCAGCAGTTGGTTCGTTTACAATTCTACGAACAGTTAATCCGGCAATTTCACCGGCTTCTTTAGTAGCTTGTCTCTGTGCATCATTAAAATATGCAGGTACGGTAATAACTGCTTCTGTAACTTCTGTACCAAGATAATCTTCTGCCGTTTTTTTCATTTTTTGTAACACCATCGCACTAATTTCCTGCGGTGTATACATTCTGCCATCAATATCTATTCTAACAGTATTATTGTCACCCTTTACAACTTTATAACTCCAGTGAGTGCTTTCTTCAGTTACTTCATCAAATCTTCTTCCCATAAAACGTTTTACAGAACTTATGGTATTTTGAGGATTTGTAATAGCCTGGCGTTTTGCAGGATCTCCTACTTTACGTTCGCCATTCTTTAAGAAACCAATAACAGAAGGAGTTGTACGACGCCCTTCGTCATTTGCAATAACTACAGGCTCATTGCCTTCCATTACAGATACACAACTGTTTGTAGTACCAAGATCGATTCCTATTATTTTTGCCATAATTAATGTTTATTTAATTTGTATAGCATGTTCAATCATTGTGCCAAGGGAAAATGTGTGCAAAAATGGCAGGTTCTATTTGCAAGGGTAAATTTTAAAAACTCGGGGCTACTCTTTAATCTCTTTAAAAAACAAATACTATCCTTTAAATAAGGAAGATGCTGGCTAAGACTTGTGTTAAGAATATAATGGAAGAAATTTACATTACTGATATCGTTCACTAATTTGTTTGTTCCTTCAAAATTTCTGACTGTGCAAAAATTATTAAAATTTAGAGATCGAAAAATTTATTTTATTATGATAATGAAACCCATGGTCGCTCATTAAAATAACGAGAGATGAAGGATCGTTGTATTGTATGTTTTTTCTAGAAGTAAATTTTTGTATTTCAAAATTTTAATAGGATAAAAAGATGTTTTTGTTTTTAAAATACTTTCATCTAACCAATTTTCCAAGGCATTTGCTTTGCCTGTGCTGTCATAAAAATAGGGTTGGTGTGGTAATGCATCAAAATTAAAAAAGTTACTATATAGTGTTTCATTAATTTCTAAACGTAAAATGTTTTTGAGTTAAGTAACTAAGTGTAACAATAATTACAGTTGTAATAACCTGCGCCGTAAAGGCTTCTAAATGCCAGGCTTCAACAAATAATTTTAGCAAAAAATAATTTACTACCAAATTTAAAAAAAAAGAAAGAAAATAACGAAAAAGTTGTACCCTTCCCCGCATTATGGAAGAGGTGAAAACAACATATTTATTGAGAAAAAAACCTACAATAAAACTTGCAGTAAAAGATATTGCCAGTGCAGCATTGTGAGGTTTTAAAACCATCAAGCCAAAGTTGGCATTCTCTTTTGTAAAAATGTAATGGAAAGAAATATAATAAACAGTTAAGCCCATCAAGGTATTCCCTCCGCCGCAAGCAGCATAACGAAAAGTCTGTAGCGGCATCACCTTTTTAAAAGGTGGGTAAAACACATCTATTATATCAGTAAACAGTTTCAATTATATTTCGAGTATCATTTAAAATTGCAAATTCAATTAGCTATACAATTCCTCTTTTACTTCTTTTACTCTTTCATCTGCTAAATACTCATCGTAAGTCATTAATTTATCAATCATGCCTTTAGGAGTAATTTCAATAATTCTGTTTGCAACAGTTTGCATAAACTGGTGATCATGCGTTGATAGTTGCACAACTCCGGGGAAGTTTACCATGCTGTCGTTAAAAGCAATAATACTTTCCAGGTCTAAATGGTTTGTTGGCTCATCCAACATCAATACATTCGGGTTTTGCAGCATCATTTTACTGAGCATACAACGCACTTTTTCACCACCACTCAGTACATTTGTTTTCTTTAAAATTTCATCACCTGTAAACAACATTTTTCCTAAAAAACCACGAAGAAAATCTTCATCGACATCTTTTGTTTGTGGTGGCACATATTGACGTAGCCAATCCATCAAATTAAGCTGGCTTCCTTCAAAAAATTCTGTATTGTCATTGGGCAAATAAGCTGTGGTTATGGTAGTTCCCCATATATATTGCCCACTGTCAGGAGCAACCTTTCCGTTTATTACTTCAAAAAAAGTAGTAAGAGCCATTGGATCACGACTAAGAAAAGCAACTTTATCAGTCTTTTGAATATCAAAATTTAAATTTTTGAAAAGATATTTTCCATCTACTTTCTTAGATAAATTTTCAACTTTTAAAATATCATTTCCTGCTTCTCTTTCAGGCTTAAATATTATACCGGGGTATTTACGGCTACTTGCTGTAATATCTTCAAAAACCAATTTATCCAATGCCTTTTTTCTACTTGTTGCCTGCTTGCTTTTACTTGCATTGGCAGAAAAACGTGCAATAAATTCAAGCAAATCCTTCTTTTTATCTTCTGCTTTTTTATTTTTATCGTTTGCCTGTCTTGCTGCCAACTGAGAACTTTCGTACCAGAAAGTATAGTTACCTGTGTAAATTTTTATTTTACCCTTGTCAACATCCGCAACATGTGTACACACTGCATCTAAAAAATGACGATCATGGCTAACAACCAAAACAATGTTTTGATAATCGGCCAAAAAGTTTTCCAGCCATGCAATCGTTTCAACATCTAAGTTGTTGGTAGGCTCGTCAAGCAACAAAATATCTGGGTTACCAAACAATGCCTGCGCCAGTAAAACCCTCACCTTTAAATTAGCACTTATATCTTTCATTAAAATTTGGTGTAATTCATCTTTTACGCCAAGTTCGCTTAACAAAGTTGCAGCATCACTTTCTGCAGTATATCCGCCCATTTCACCAAACTGTTCTTCTAACTCTCCAGCTTTTATTCCATCAGCTTCACTAAAATCTTCTTTTGTATATAACGCATCTTTTTGATGCTGGATTTTCCACATTTTTTCATGCCCCATCAAAACTGTATTCAAAACAGTTATCTCATCAAATGCAAATTGGTTTTGAGCCAGTACAGCCATTCTTTCACCTGGAGAAATACTCACCGTTCCTTTGTTAGGTTCTAATTCACCACTAATTATTTTCAGAAAAGTAGATTTACCGGCACCATTGGCACCAATAACTCCATAACAATTTCCTTTGGTAAAACTGGTATTTACTTCATCGAACAAAACCCTTTTGCCATATGCAAGGGTTACATTATTTACACTAATCATAATTATCTAAAATGGGCGCAAAAGTAACCAATAAATAATAATTTAAGTGGAATAAAATATTTATCAGCTAAAAAAATAGTAGGAAAATGGCTGTTACAAATTCGATTTACTCATTACAAAATTATTATCAAAATAGTGCCATTAGGGTTTTTATGTTCTTTTCATTATTTTTGACCATATGAGCATTGTAATAAAACTGCAGAAAGCTGTAGTAAATAGTTTAACCAACCTTTATAACCACTCTTTTACAGAAAAAGATTTTCAAATAAATCAAACAAAACCTGAATTTGAAGGAGATTATACCGTTGTATTATTTTCTCTTTTAAAAACTACGAAGAAAAATCCTGAAGAGTTAGGACAGGAACTTGGAAGTGAACTCGTTAAAAATGAAACCGGTCTTTTTATAAGTTTTAATATAATTAAAGGGTTTTTAAATATTGTTGTAGCCGATGGTTTTTGGTTGCAGCTGGTAAATGATCATTACGAAGACGTTTGTTTTGGTAAACATCCGCTTAACGGTAAAAAAGTAATGGTTGAATATTCATCGCCAAACACCAACAAACCCATTCACCTGGGTCATTTAAGAAATAATTTTTTAGGTTGGTCGGTTGCTGAAATTTTAAAAGCGTGCGGTTACAAAGTTTTTAAAAGCTGCATCGTAAACGACAGGGGTATTCATATATGTAAAAGTATGATTGCCTGGCAAATGTTTGCAAATGGTGCTACACCACAAACTACCAAAACAAAAGGCGATCATTTTGTAGGAGAATATTATGTAAAATTTAATGACGAATATAAATTACAGATTGCTGCATTGGTTGCAACCGGTATTACATCAAAAGATGCTGAAAAGCAGGCCTCTATTATGTTGGCAACACAACAAATGCTACAGGACTGGGAAGCAGGAAAGCCTGAAATAATGGAATTATGGAGAACAATGAATGGGTGGGTTTATGAAGGTTTTGATGTTACTTATAAAAATATTGGAAGCGATTTTGACAAGACTTATTATGAAAGCAACACTTATTTGTTGGGTAAAAAAATTGTAACGTTAGGTTTAGAAAAAAAGGTGTTTTATAAAAAAGAAGATGGCAGCGTATGGATAGATCTTACCGGAGATGGGCTTGATGAAAAACTTGTATTAAGGAAAGATGGAACCAGTGTTTACATAACACAGGATATCGGTCTTGCACAACAAAAAAATGATGAATATAATATAGATGAAAGCATTTATGTAATTGGCGATGAGCAGAATTACCATATGAAAGTGCTAAAGTTAATTGCTCAAAAGCTGGGTGTTGCTTCGGCTGATGCCATACATCATTTAAGTTATGGCATGGTAGAATTGCCAAGTGGTAAAATGAAGAGTCGTGAAGGAACTGTTGTAGATGCGGATGAACTGGTAGATGAAATGATTAATACTGCCCGCAGGCATACAGAGGAACTGGGTAAAGTAAAAGATTTTACTCCTGAAGAACTGGTGAAATTGTATAACACCATTGGCTTAGGTGCAATGAAATTTTATTTGCTGAGGGTAGATCCTAAAAAAAGAATGGTATTTAATCCGGAAGAGTCAATCGATTTTCACGGTTTTACAGGACCTTTTGTACAATATACTTATGCACGCATAAAAAGCATTTTAAGAAAAGAAGCTTTTGAACCAACACAAAAAATATCATCGCCACTCTTAAAAAGTGAAAAAGAAATTGTTTTTGTTGCCGAACAGTTTCCTTCAATATTATTAGAAGCAGGAAAAGAGTTGGATCCTTCAAAAGTAGCTGGCTATATTTTCACCTTAGCAAAAACATTTAATTCTTTTTACAGTGAATTATCAATTGGCAAGGCTGAAAATGTGGAAAAAAAGCAACTGCGTTTAAAACTTGCCATGTTAACTGCCAATATTTTAAAAAGCGGTATGCATTTATTGGGCGCACAAGTACCGGAACGAATGTAAAAAATTAACCAAAATAATTTAACCAGAACATACATATTAATGAAGAAACAAATTACTAAAATCGGTGTACTTACAAGTGGTGGTGATAGTCCCGGAATGAATGCTGCAATACGTGCCGTAGTAAGAACCGGCATATACCACGGTATAGAAGTATATGGTATTATGCGTGGTTACAGCGGAATGGTAGAAGGCGAAATTCAAAGAATGGAAAGCCGTAGTGTAGCTAATATTATACAACGTGGAGGAACCATTTTAAAAACCAGCAGATCAAATGAATTTTTAACCAAAGAAGGAAGGGAAAAAGCATATCAAAATTTAAAAAAACATGGCATAGAAGGATTGGTAATTATTGGAGGCGATGGGAGTTTTAGAGGAGCACAAACTTTTAGCAACGAATACGACATTCCATGTATAGGCCTGCCGGGAACTATAGATAAAGATATTGCAGGTACAGATTTTACCATTGGTTTTGATACTGCGGTAAATACTGCAGTAGAAGCAATTGATAAAATTAGAGACACCGCTGATGCACATGACAGGCTTTTTATAATTGAAGTTATGGGCAGAGATGCGGGATACATTGCATTACACAGTGGCATTTCCACAGGTGCTGAACATATACTTATTCCAGAAAAGAAAACGAGTGTAATAGACCTTATATCTTCATTAAAAGAAAAGCAGAAAAGAAAAAAACTTGTAAATATGATTGTCGTGGCAGAAGGAGAAGATTTTGGAGGAGCAGATGAGCTTGCCAAGCATATTAAAAAAGAAATACCAGATCAAGATTTAAGGGTTTGTATTCTCGGTCACATTCAAAGAGGTGGCTCGCCAAGTTGCTTTGACAGGGTTATTGCCAGCCGGATGGGCTACCATGCTGTTGAATGTTTTTTAGAAAACAGATTTAATGTCTTCATTGGCATTGTAAATAATAAAATAAATTATACCCCTTTAGATGAAGCTGTAAAAAAGAAACAACGCATTAGCGAAGAATGGATGAAGATTGTAAAAATTCTCGCTACATAAAAACTGCCTTTTTAATAAAATTCAAACTATCTAACTTATAAAAATGTCAAAAAACCTCACAAAATACCTGCATCCCAATATGGACAAGGAAGCAGGGATTCAACACTCTCAAAAAAGAACAAAAATTGTTGCAACCGTAGGCCCGGCATGTGATACCTACGAAAAATTATTGTCGCTTGTAAAAGCCGGTGTAAATGTTTTTCGTTTAAATTTTTCGCATGGTGCTTATGAAGATAAACTTGCAGTAATTAACCATGTAAGAAGAATTATAAAAGAGGAGCCTTATAACATCGCAATATTGGGAGATTTACAAGGCCCAAAATTACGTGTAGGAGAGTTGGAAAACGGTAAGCTTATTTTAAAAGAAGGCGATGAATTTATTTTTACCATAGAAAAAATGGTAGGAACAAATGAGAAGATTTATGTTTCTTACCCGAACCTTACGACGGATGTAAAAATAGGCGAGCGTATTTTTTTGGATGATGGTAAAATGGAATTGAGCGTTGTAAAAGTATTGAATGACAAAGAAGTTTTAATGCGTGTAACGCTGGGCGGTGTGCTTACTCCAAAAAAAGGAGTTAACCTTCCGGATAGTGCACTTACAATGCCTTCTATGACGGAGAAAGATTTTGCTGATCTAGAATTTATAATCGCACAAAAACTAGATTGGGTGGCACTTTCTTTTGTAAGAAAAGCAGAAGATATCATCAACCTAAAAAAGATTTTAAAAGCAAATGACAGCAAAATAAAAGTTATTGCTAAAATAGAAATGCCCGAAGCCTTAAAAAACCTTCGAGATATTATTATAGAAAGTGATGGCGTGATGGTGGCCCGTGGTGATCTTGGGGTTGAAGTTCCAATTGAACAAGTACCGGTTATACAAAAAGATATTATCAGAAAATGTATGCACCGTGCAAAGCCCGTAATTGTTGCCACACAAATGATGGAAAGTATGCTTGACCGCACAAAACCAAACAGAAGTGAAGTTAGTGATGTTGCCAATGCAGTATTGGAAGGTGCGGATGCAGTGATGCTTAGCGGTGAAACGGCTACCGGACTTTATCCCACTCTTGTGGTTGAAACCATGAGTAAAATAATTTTAGAAGTAGAAAAAACGGTTTACGATTATGACCGGGATGACATTTTAACGCCACAACCTCACTCTCCTTCCTTTGTGAGCGATGCTATTTGTTACAGCGCTTGTAAACTTGCAAAAGATGCCCAAGCTTCAGCGCTGGTAGGAATGACCCAAAGCGGTTATACAGCTTTTATGCTAAGCAGTTACAGGCCAAAATCTCCCCTTTATATTTTTAGTAAAGAACGTACGCTTAT
>JAYVVD010000044.1:0-4765 GCA_043787295.1 Ferruginibacter sp.
GAACTGTCGGCAACTCTTTTATCTACCTCCGGCAAAAATGTTTGCGACGAATCTGCTGATCTTCTGGCGGCATCTTCTGCAATAAATTTAACAAGCTTCATGGTTCTTAATGAATCTGCCTTCACATCTTCTTTGCCTCTGATACCTGCAACCACCTGGTTTTTATATTGAAGGTTTATAGTGCTGTATCTGTTCCACCCAGACTGCGTAATTATATCTTTATAAAACAATTTTAGTTTATCAAATTTGCTGTTAACATCTGTCGCATCGCCGAAAATAATTCGTTGTTTACCAAGTTTAGGTATTAACTCGAATGAACGATTTGTATTAATATCTACCTGGTCTATCATAGCCATTAAAAAAGTATCCGAAAGTATTTTTATACTCATGTTTTTTATGCTACACAGCAACGCACTATCGTTTTTGGCCAATATTTTAGCATCACTTGTAAAGCCCGTAAACACGGGCAGTCTCGCAGAAAACTTATCACTCAAAGGCAATATCGTACAGCTGCTGTCAATATAAAATGTATTTCCTGTAACGGTAAACAGTCTTGCAATTGGTTCTCTTTCTTCTACAGAAACTTTTAAACAATTGTTGTTATCAAAATACAATTCTGCATTTTTAATCCACAGATCCTTTTCTAATGCCTTTTCAATACGACCAAGATCAATTGAACCAAGTGATTTTTTCTGCGTGCTATCGCCACCAAAGTTTTTAATAATGTTGTACACATCTGTTTTGTCAATAAAAAAATTATTGCTAACTCCAGAAATATTTATCTCTACCCCTTTGCAAACTTTTTTTTCTTTAATATGCACTGCAGAAATGAGCAATGCAATACATGCCGAGCCTACAACCAACCACATTAAGTTGATAAGAAACTTGATAATATGTTGTTTACTGATTTTCATTAATTTTCTATAATTCTTTTTATAGGCTGCACCAAAGCATCTATATCTCCAGCACCTGCAGTAATCAACATATCCTGCCTGTTATTTTTAAGCCATTCCAAAAGTTCCATACTGCTTTTTACACTTTTCTTTTTATTAGTCATTTTATTTAAAATCAATTCACTCGTCACTCCTTCTATAGGTAATTCCCTTGCAGGATAAATAGGCAGTAAAATAGTTTCATCCGCAAGGCTCAATACTTCTGCAAAACCATCTGCCAGATCTTTTGTTCTACTAAATAAATGTGGCTGAAAAACAACCGTACATTTTTTGTTAGGTAATAATTCTTTAGCGCCTGTAATCAATACTCTTAACTCTTCTGGATGATGTGCGTAGTCATCTATCAGAACTAATTCAGGCGTTTTTATAATATATTCGAATCTTCTTTTTACACCTGCAAATGATGCCACAGCTGACTTTATTTTATCATCCTCTATCTTTAAATATTTAGCTACACCAATGGCTGCAATTACATTCTCAATATTGTGCATGCCACCCATGTTAAGCACCACATTTTTTAATGTCCAAAAATTATTCACAACATCAAATTCGTAAGCACCATTTTTTATTTTCAAATTTTCTACATGAATATTTGCAGCTGTGTCATTATAGCTGTAGGTACATGTATCAGCAATCTTAAAATCTGCTACTCTTTTCAAACCATGCTTTATAATCAAACAGCCATTGTTTTTTATTTTGGTAGAAAATTCTATAAATGCATCTTCCATGTTTTCTGCTGTTCCATAAATATCTAAATGGTCCGCATCCATAGCTGTAATAATGGCAATATCTGGTTGTAGCTTCAAAAAACTTCTGTCATATTCATCGGCTTCTACTACTGAAATCTGGTTGGTACTTGCCCAAAAATTGGTATCATAGTTTGCAGCAATACCGCCCAAATAGGCATTACAGCCAAAGCCACTGTCTTTTAAAATATGCGCTATCATAGCACTCGTAGTTGTTTTACCATGCGTACCTGCAACACAAATATTAAAAGAATATTTTGTAAGCAAACCCAATACATCACTGCGTTTTAGCAGGATATAATTATTTTCTTTAAAATAATTTAGCTCTTTATTCCTTGATGGTATTGCGGGAGTGTAAACAACCACCTCTGCATTTTTATCCAACAACATGATATCATCCTCATAATGAATTTCAATTCCTTCTTCCACCAATTTTTTGGTAAGAGCTGTTTCAGTTTTATCGTAACCACTAACTTTTACGCCACGCATATTAAAACACCTTGCAATTGCACTCATACCTATGCCTCCGATGCCGGCAAAATATATGGATGATATTTTGTTGATGTCTGTCATGCTCTGTTAATAGCCTTTAATATTTGTAATGCAATTATTTCATCTGCATTGTTCACTGCAAGTAATCCTATGTTTTCTCTCATTGATTGTTGCGCTTTCTCATCTGCACATAATTTTAAAAGTGCAGGCATTAATTCGTTCTTTGCATCTGCATCTTTAATCATAATGGCAGCTTCTTTATTTACAAGTGCATTTGCATTTGCAGTTTGATGATCTTCTGCAGCAAAAGGATACGGAACAAAAATTACCGGTTTTTTAACCAAACAAAGTTCTGCAACTGCCATTGCCCCGCTCCTGCTTACTACAATATCTGCCGCAGCATAGGCATATTCCATTTCTGAAATAAAATCTTTCATATAAATACCTTCAACAGCATTTTTTGCAGTCGTAGCTTTTTCAAAATAAGGCTTGCCGGTTTGCCAGATAAGCTGCAGATTATTTTGCGCAAAAAAAGTAATATTTTTATCTATCGTTTCGTTTATAGATTTTGCACCAAGGCTTCCACCAACAACTAAAACTGTTTTTTTGTCATCATCTAATCCAAAATAATTTAAAGCCAATTCTTTTGTAACCGTGTTGTGGCTGATGACCTGGCGGACAGGATTTCCGGTTAGTATGATTTTTTCTTCTGCAAAAAATTGTTGCATAAAGTCAGATGCAGTAAATATTTTCACAGCTTTTTTACCCAACATAATATTACTCTTGCCAGCAAACGAATTGCTTTCATGTATAAATGTTGGTATATTTTTACTCTGCGCAAATCTTAAAACCGGAAAGCTTGAATAACCACCAACACCAATCACTACATCTGCTTTAAACTGTTTAAATATTTTGGAAACCTGAAAAAAACTTTTAATGATCTTAACCGGTAAACTAATATTTTTGATCAAAGAACTTCTGTTAAAACCTACTATATCCAATCCTTTAATTTCATAACCTGCCTGCGGCACCTTTTCCATTTCCATCTTTCCTTCAGCACCTACAAATAAAAATTCGGTCTGTGGTTTTATTTTCTTTATGGCATTTGCAATGGCTATTGCCGGAAAAATATGTCCGCCTGTTCCACCACCTGCTATAACAACACGCAATGATCTTGTATCTGCATTTTTAGGTGCAGACACTGTTTCATTCAGTATGTTTTTTACATCATTCATTTATACAACTACTGCTTCTTTTTCTGCTGAAATAATTTTTGCATTCTGTGCCGCAATTTTTCCTTCCTGCTGTTCTACATTTCTTGCAACGCTTAAAATAATCCCTATAGACAAGCAGGTAAACAAAAAACTACTGCCCCCCATACTCACCAAAGGCAGCGTCACACCCGTGTTTGGAAATAAATTTACATTAACACCCATGTTTGCAATAGCCTGTATAACCAGCGTAAAACTTAATGCCAATGCGAGAAAAGCACCAAACGCATAAGGGCATCGTCGATAAATTCTTATACATCTAAACAAAAAGAGCAGATAAATAAAACAGATAATTGTTGCACCAAAAATGCCATACTCTTCTATTATAATTGCATAAATGAAATCGCTGTAACTGTGTGGTAGAAAGTTTCTTTGCTCACTGTTACCCGGACCTCTACCCAACCAGCCACCTTTTGCAATGGCAATTTTAGCCTGGTTTATCTGATATAGTTTTTCATTGTTGTCTTCTTTTTTACTGTATACAAATGTTTGTATACGCCCAATCCACGTAGGTATACGGCCTGCAGATAATATTGGAGGCAATTTTTTTGACTCGCCTGCTTTTGTATCGTACGTAGATACTGCTATTGATATAAGAAGGGCAACCGGAACCATCGCTACACTCAGTGTAATTAAAATATGTTTTGTACTTACCCTGCCAATAAACATCAATAAAAAACTCGTACCCGCAATTAATATAGCGGTAGATAAATTTGCCGGTGCAATTAAAAGACATATTACTGCCACCGGAATAATAATTGGAAGAAACCCTTTTTTAAAATCTTTAATTACATTTTGCTTGCGGCTAAGTTGCCGGCTCATGTACATAAACAAAGCAAGTTTTGCAAGATCCGATGTTTGAAAAGTCATGTTTATAACCGGCAATTTTATCCACCTGCTGCCTGAGTTAAGTTCAACACCAAATAAAAGTGTGTACAGTAATAATGGTATGGAAATTAAAAACAACACCAATGCAACCCTTGAATAAATGGTATAATTTATTCTGTGCGCAAAATAAATAACCAGCAGGCCAAGTATTATAAAAGCAAATTGTTTAAACAAATAACTTTCGGTGCTTTTGCTCATTCTGTATGCAAGCGAGCCAGTACTGCTGTAAACCAGCAATAAACTTGCAAGGGTAAGAATAATAACAATGGCCCAAATAACACGGTCACCTTTTGTTTTTTTCACAAGGTTGCCGCCCATATTTGCAAGATCAGGCTTAAAAAAATCTCTTATGTTATTTGCTTCGAGCATTGTTATTTTTAAAAAATATTCTTAGGAATTATTATAAAATTTAACC
>JAYVVD010000045.1:0-10828 GCA_043787295.1 Ferruginibacter sp.
TCATTAAAAAATGTTTTTGGCGCTACAATGGTGGGCTACCTTGCAAACTCAGCTATCCCAAGGCTGGGAGAAGTAATTAAATGTACACTGTTGGCAAAGTACGAAAACCTTAAGGCAGATAATTTAATCGGAACCATATTGATTGAGAGAACATTTGACCTCGTGACTTATATATTTTTTATATGCTTTACAGTAATTATTCAAATAGATATTGTGGGCAGTTTTGTAAAAGAAAAATTGAAGGCATTTGTTGCACCCGGGATTATGCCTTTATGGTTGAAGTTACTAATAGTATGTTTTGCGGTTTTCCTTTTTATTTTAATTATAAAAAAAATATTTTCTTCTTTTCCAAATAACAAAACCTTACAAAAAGTAAAAGGTTTTGGCACAGGCATTGGCAAAGGGTTTAAAGCAATAAAAAATTTAAAAAGTAAAAGAGCTTTTATTTTGCATACCATATTTATTTGGAGTATGTATCTTTTACAAATTTATATTGGCTTTAAAGCAATGGAAGCTACTGCCCATCTTGATTTAAAAGCTGCATGCTCTGTACTGTCATTATCAACATTGGCTATGATTGTAACGCCTGGCGGAATAGGTTCATTTCCCATATTTGTAAAAGAAACACTCTTATTATATTTAATTCAAGATTCTGAAGGCAACGCATTTGGCTGGCTTATTTGGGGCGTAAGCACCGGTATTATTATTGTTGCTGGTTTAATTTCTCTAATAGTTTTACCTTATATTAACAAGAAAAAGCATGCGAGCATCAACACAAATCCACAACAAAATTTACTCTAAGCAATCATTAATAAAACAGGTTTTCATTTGGAAAATGCTTGGAAAAAAAATAGTTTTTACAAATGGGGTTTTCGATATACTTCACAAAGGTCATATCGCATCTTTAACGGAAGCATCATCATATGGAGACATACTTATTGTGGCTGTAAATGCTGATGAATCTGTAACCAAACTGAAAGGTCCTACCCGACCGGTTAATGATGAAAACGCACGTGCTTTGATACTCGCTTCGCTTCTGCAGACGGATGCTGTTATTTTATTTGAAGAGGATACTCCGATTGAATTAATTAAAGAGTTAATGCCGGATGTTTTGGTAAAAGGAGGAGATTACACACTTGAACAAATTGCAGGTGCAAAAGAAATTATAGCCGCCGGTGGTAAATTAATAATTGCAAATATTGTTGAAGGCATTTCCACTACCAATATCATCGAAAAAATGAAAGGCATACAGTAAAATTAATTTTAAATTAATTCTAAATTTTTAAATATCTTTTTTCAAATCTGTATTTTCATTTTCTTCTAAAACAATTTAATGTCTCATAAAAAAACAATTGTAAGGGATATAAGCTGGTTGTCTTTTAATAGTAGGGTACTACAGGAAGCTGCAGATGATACTGTTCCATTAAAAGAGCGCATCAAGTTTCTGGGAATATTTTCAAATAACCTTGATGAGTTTTTTAGAGTGCGTGTTGCTGGCCTGAAAAAAATGATAGAGTTGGGTAACAAGGCAAAAATGCATCTGGAAATAGATCCCCAAAATATATTGGATGAAATTCAGGAAAAACTCGTTACCCAACAAAGGGAGTTTGAAAGAATATGGAAGGAAATATTAAGGGAACTAAAAAAAGAAAAAATAAGCATTGTAAATGATAAAAAGCTCTCTCTCTCTCAACAAAAATTTGTACTTGACTATTTTAATGAAGAAGTGCGCAGTTACATTGTACCGTTGATGATTGAAAGTTTGCATCAGTTTCCGGTATTAAACGATAAATCAATTTATCTTGCGTGCAGGCTTTCAAAGCAGGACAGATCTATACCTCCGCGCTTTGCATTAGTATCAGTTCCCACACGGCATCTCTCCCGCTTTTTAATTTTGCCTCCTAAAAATGAAGACCAATATGTTATCTTACTGGAAGATGTAATTCGTTTCTGTTTACCAAATATTTTTTCCTTTTTTGGATATGATAAATTTTCATCTCACATAATTAAAGTAACAAGAGATGCTGAAATAGATATTGACAATGATGTATCCGGATCTCTCATGCAAAAAATAGAGAAAGGTTTAAAAAACAGAAAAAAAGGGAAGCCTGTACGATTTGTTTACGACAAAGAAATTGAACCTGCACTTTTGAATTATCTAGTAAAAAGGTTGGGGCTTAGCCACAACGAAAATATGATTTCGGGTGGTAGCATTCACAATTATAAAGATTTTATAAACTTTCCCGAAAGTCTTTTTAAACAAAAAGGGCTTAGAAAAAAACCTTTTACCCATCCACTTTTAAAAAACAGCAATAGTGTAACAGCTGTGGTAATGGAGAAAGATGTAATGCTGCATTTTCCCTATCATTCTTATGACAGTATAATTGATTTTTTAAGAGAAGCTGCTATTGACCCTGAAGTTGAAAGTATTAAAATAACCTGTTACAGACTTGCATCAAGATCTAAAGTTATTAACGCACTTACCAATGCAGTGCGAAATGGAAAACAAGTAACGGTGATGCTGGAGTTGAGGGCACGTTTTGATGAAGAAGCAAACCTTGAATGGAAGGATGAATTGGAAGAAGCAGGTGTAAAAGTTTTGCTGGGGGTACCCGATTTTAAAGTGCATGCAAAACTTTGCTTAATAAAAAAAAGAGTAAAAAATATTACTATACATTATGGCTTTATAAGTACCGGAAACCTAAATGAAAAAACTGCCAGGCTTTACGGCGATCATTGTCTGCTAACTTCTAACAGGAATTTAATGGCAGATGTAAATCGAATTTTTACATATTTAGAAAACCCTTCTATAAGATTAGGATTACTAAAAGCCTGTAAGCTTTTACTGGTGAGCCCTGTAAACATGAGGAGGCAAATTAATTTACTAATTAACAAAGAAATAAAAAATGCAATGCATAAAAAATCTTCCGGTATAACTTTAAAATTAAATTCTATAAGTGATTTACTGCTCATTGAAAAACTTACAGAAGCCGCAAAAGCAGGTGTGCAGATAAAATTAATTATCAGAGGAATTTGCTGCATGTTCACTGAAAATAAAAAATTTAAAAAATCGATAGAAGCCATTAGTATAATTGATGAATATTTAGAACATGCCCGAGTAATGATTTTTGAAAACAATGGCGACCCCAAAGTGTATATATCTTCTGCTGACTGGATGGTAAGAAATATTGATCACAGACTAGAAGTTGCTTGTCCGATTTTAGAGAAAGATTTAAAAAATGAATTGATAGATATTTTGAACATACAATTAAAGGATAATATCAAGGCTCGGGAACTAGATAATGAATTAAGCAATCAATACATTAATCCACGAAATACAAAAAAAGTAAGATCTCAAATAGAAATTTTTAATTATTTAAATAAAGTTACTGGGGTAAAATCCTTGTAAAGTAATTTTTTTTGAAATTTAGTACAACGAATAACTTTTGCCCGGCAATGATATGAAAAGGTACAAATATTTATGAATGTCTGTTTTTTGTTGAAAGATTATTCAGCAATACAATTGTAGTTAACTTTATTATTCTCAAATTTAACCCATACTACCACCTTAAAAATATATTTTGATTTTAGCCGCTATAGATATTGGAAGCAACGCAGCAAGATTACTCATTAATGATGTTCAAAAAGTAAAAGATGGTAAAACAGTTTTTAATAAGCTCAACCTTGTTAGGGTTCCGCTAAGGCTGGGGTTTGATGTTTTTGGCAGCAAAGTAATTTCACCTGAAAAGAAACAGATGCTTGTGGAAACCATGAAATCCTTCCGGCACCTTATGAATGCTTACAAAGTAGAAGCATTAAAAGCATGTGCTACAAGTGCTATGAGAGATGCCCAGAATGCACAGGAAATAATTGCAACGGTGCAAAATGAAGCAGATATTTTAATAGAAGTTATTGATGGGGATATGGAAGCAAACCTTATTTATGAAAATCATGTTGCAGAAAATATGGATATTGACCATAGCTATATGTACATTGATGTTGGCGGTGGCAGTACAGAGATTTCTTTTTTCAGTAATGGAATTTTAATTTATAAAAAATCATTCAATATCGGCACCATCCGTATCCTAAAAAACATGGTAACATCTGCACATTGGGAGGAATTAAAAAATACAATAAAAGCAGTAACAAAAGATCAAAAAGCAGTGGTTGCAATTGGCAGCGGCGGCAACATAAATAAAGTATTTAGTTTAAGCAAACGCAAAGAAGGTAGACCTCTATCACTTGAACTTTTAAAGGAATATCTTGATGAGTTAGAACCAATGGCAATTAAGCAACGCATAGTAAAATATGGATTTAGAGACGACCGTGCTGATGTTATTGTACCGGCTTTACAAATTTATGTAAATGCCATGCGCTGGGCAGGTGCTCAGGAAATTTATGTTCCTAAAATTGGACTTGTAGATGGGTTAATACAGCATTTGTGGGAAGAAGTAAAGAAGTGAGACGTTAGATATTAGATTTTAGACAAAAGATTTTAATACCTTAAAGTTTGTAATTAAACAAGAAGTTAAAATATTATAAATTATTCGTTATAAAACTATCCATTAAAAAATTATCCTTTACCACTCATGTCTATTCATAAAGAAGTAAAAAAAATCACGACCAATACGTTGCAAAAAATGAAAATTGCAGGAGACAAAATTTCTATGCTTACAGCTTATGATTTTTCGTTTGCAAAAATATTTGATGCCGCAGGGATAGAAGTTATTTTGGTGGGTGATAGTGCAAGCAATGTAATGGCAGGCAACGAAACCACTTTGCCCATTACCATGGATCAAATGATTTACCATGCGCAAAGTGTTGTAAGAGGGATAGATCGTTGTTTGGTGGTGGTGGATATGCCATTTGGTTCTTATCAGGGCAACAGCAAAGAAGCCCTCAACAATGCTATTAGAATAATGAAAGAAACCGGTGGGCATGCAATAAAACTCGAAGGTGGCGAGCACGAAGTAGAATCAATAAAGCGCATTGTAAACAGTGGTGTTCCGGTTATGGGACACTTAGGGTTAACACCGCAAAGTATTTATAAATTTGGAACTTATACTGTTCGTGCAAAAGAAGATGCGGAGGCTGAGCAGTTGAAGAAAGATGCAATCCTGTTACAACAAGCAGGTTGCTTTGCAATTGTATTAGAAAAAATACCAGCCAGCCTTGCGGCTGAAGTTACAGCAAGTTTACAAATACCAACAATTGGTATTGGTGCCGGCAATGCATGCGACGGACAGGTATTGGTTATGCATGATATGCTTGGAATAAATTCTGAATTTAAACCACGTTTTTTACGAAAATATTTAAATTTGGATGAGCAAATAACGGGTGCAGTCAAAAAATATATTACAGATATAAAAAGTATGGATTTTCCCAACGAAAACGAACAGTATTAAATACCCATTCCCCAGAAAGGCAGGGTGGTTTTAGAGACTAGACAAAGACCATTTTTGTTTTTGGAGATGATCCTTGTTTCATTCTTCAACATTGGTACTGCTTTACGCTATTATCTTTAATGCTTCAAAGGCAGACAAAAAAGTATAGCCGCTGCAATCGGAGGCTAAAATTTGGACAGTAAATCTTTTTCAACATTTTTTTCAATAGCATATCCTAATAACTAAAACTGTTAAAATATTTCATCTTCCAATGAAATTTTAAATATTGTATCATCTAATACGAAAGAGAAATATAACTTTATGACATGGTCAATAATTTTGATAAAGAACGTCACAGAAAAGCATTAACTTATACTGCAATTATTTGTGGCACTTTATTGCTGATGTTTATTTTTATTAGTTGGACAATATTACCACCAGCCCCACCCGTTGTGCAGGATTTAATGGAAATTAATTTGGGTAATAATGATGAAGGTTTTGGCCAAGAGCAACCTCTCATAAAAGGTACGGGCAAACCCGAAAAAGAAATTGCACAACAGCCACAACCTGCGCCTGCAAAAGAAGAAGCAGCAGATGAAAAAATTACGCCGGATAATAATGCAGAAGAAACTGCAGCACCTGTAGCAAAATCTGTAAAAAAAATAATTCCTGTTAAAGTAACAAGTCCAACCCTTACAACTGCGGTATTACCTTCACCTAAACCTAAAATACCTAAAGTGGTTTATAATGGCCCTGGCACAAAAAATGGCAATAATGCCACACAGGATAATGGTTACACCATGCAGGGTAATAATAAAAATGGCAAAGGAGATGCCGGTGACCCAACTGGTAACAAAGATTCTTACGGCAATACCCCCGGCGGCAAAGTGGGAGGACCTAAAGTAATAAGTGGCAACAGAAAAGTTGTACGCTATTATTCTTTTACTGGAGAACTTGCCAAAGCAACCATTAATGCAATGATAAAGGTTTCGCCTGCTGGTGTGGGTTCATTTGTACGCATTGGGCAAGGCAGCACAAGCTTTAGCAGAGATTATGCAATAGCAATATCTGGCTATTTAAGAACCATGCAGTTTGATAAATCCGACGAAGAAAGCACTGTAACTGTGCAGTTTAATTTTAATGTGCAGTAAGTTTTATTTAAGTCTCCTCAAACATTGTTTTAATATTCTACTTTTGAAAGATGATGAACTACAAAGAAACATTGGATTATCTGTACAGCCAGTTACCAATGTTTAGTAGAGTTGGCAAAGTTGCTTATAAGAAGGATTTACACAATACAATTGCGCTTTGTACCAGTATCGGTAATCCTCAACAAAAATATAAAACCATACATATAGCAGGCACAAATGGCAAAGGTAGTACTTCGCACATGCTGGCAGCTATTTTGCAGGAGGCAGGTTACAAAACGGGTCTATATACTTCTCCACATATAAAAAATTTTAGAGAGCGCATTCGGGTTAATGGTGAAATGATCTCAGAACAATTTGTTGTCGATTTTACAGAACGAAATAAGGATATTGTAAAAAAAATAGAACCTTCGTTTTTTGAAATGACGGTAGCGATGGCTTTTAAATATTTTGCAGAGCAGCAAGTAGATTTTGCTGTTATAGAAACCGGGCTTGGCGGCCTCCTCGATAGTACCAATATTATTACACCTATACTTTCAATAATTACTAATATTGGTTACGACCATCAAAATATTTTAGGTAACACACTCGAAGAAATTGCCACACAAAAAGCAGGCATTATAAAAGAAAATGTACCCATTGTAATTGGGGAAACTTTACCTGAAACAAAACCTATTTTTACTGAAACTGCCTTAAGCAAAAAAACTACAATACAATTTGCTGAAGAAAATTTTATTACTTCTTATATAGATTCTGAGGGAGAATTATTGCTTTGTAACGTGCAGGATATTTCTGAAAATGTTACTGAAAAACTTAGATGCGGATTATCAGGATTGTATCAGGCTAAAAATATTTGTACTGTATTAGCGGCGGTGAAAGAATTAAGAAAATTACAAATTGTAATCCCTGAAACTGCACTCCACAGTGGTATTGAAAGGGTAAAAGAAATTACTGGCTTGCGTGGCAGGTGGGAAATTTTGCAGCACCACCCTACCATTATTGCAGATGTTGCACACAATAAAGATGGTATACAGCAGGTAATTAATCAGTTAAATTCCAACTATCCTACAACACGGTTACATTTTGTTTTAGGTTTTGTAAGAGATAAGGATGTAGAAAATGTTTTGGCACTGTTTCCGGATAATGCGAAATATTATTTTACAAATGCGCACATACCAAGGGCATTACTACATACTGAATTGCAGGAAAAAGCTGCACAGGCAGGATTGGCTGGTGAATGTTTTGAAACAGTTAATGAAGCAGTAAATGCTGCAAAAAAAAATGCTGAGGATACTGATTTAATTATGATTTGCGGCAGTTTTTTTATACTTGCTGAAAGCGAACTTTTATAATTTATTTAAAAACTCTGTAGCCCTGTAAAAACAAAGTTCATGCATACTTTGTTTAAATTGATAAGTATGTATCATCATCTTTACTTCCTCCAACGGTTTCAATATGATGTTAATTTCTTCATTGGCATCCAGTGATTGCTCAGATGTTTTTTCTCCGCCGGTGGCTACAAACAAATGAGTTGCATTGGTTAAAACGCCAGGGTTTGAATAGGTTTTTCCAAGATAATGATAACCCGTAAAGCTGTAGCCTGTTTCTTCCTGCAACTCACGAATAATGGCTATTTCGGGGGTTTCATTTTTATCGATAAAGCCTCCGGGAAATTCAATTGATCGTTGTTGAATTGGATGTCTGTATTGCTCTATGAGTAAAACTTCTTTTTCTTTTGTGATGGCTAATGCTAAAACACATTCTGGAAGTTCAACAACAAAATAAGGATCTACAATTTTACCCGTTGGAGTTTGATAACTGTCTTTACGGGCAGTAAAATATTGGTGATTGCTGATGTATTCTTTTGTAAGTGTTGTAAATGGCATAGCATATTATTGAGAAAAAGATAATGAATTTCAATCTAAGGCATAATAAAAGCTGAAAAATATTTCACTGATGACGGGCTGTGGGATAGTAGTGAAAATCCTTTTTTGTTGTCAGTTGTTCAACAAGCTTTGGATGACAAAACAAAAAAAGATTGTAACGAATAGCCCGATGAGAAGCTGAAAAACAATTAAAGCTGAAAGCCCCAAATAGTAAAAAAAATCAACTCCATCCCATACGTTCACGTAAATTATTTATGTGTGCGGTGTGGTGTTTGCCATGCCAGGCATATTGACCCAACAAATACCAAATGCTCATTTGTTTTCCATATTCAGGGTGCACTACTGTGCGATTCCATTCTTCGACTTGTATATTTTTTAAAACCTCGAGCATGCGTGCATGCAAGGCATACAACAAAGTTAGCGAAACATTTATTGGAATATTTTTTACATCGCTAAGCTGTGTAAATGCTTCTTGGTCGTAAGGTTTTATAGTTGGACTATCTTCTGTAAGTGCAAGTTTAAAACGCATAAATGCATTTATGTGACTGTCTGCAACATGGTGCACCACTTCCCTACTATTCCAGCCGCCGGGGCGATAAGGTTCTTCGAGTTGCGCAGCATTCAAATTTGTGATGGCATATTCTAAAGCTTTTGGCAATGCTTCAATGTCAAGCAACCACTCCTTTAACTGTTGTTGAGAGAATGGCTTTTCAATATATTTACCGATTGGGTAACTTAAATCTTGCATAATTTATTTTGTTGTAGCGAGCTGTGCAGGTTTAATATCTTCTAAAGTTATCTCGAAAATAAGAACAGCATTCGGTGAGATGGGTGAACCTTGGGGAGGGTATTCACCATAAGCAAGATCGCCGGGAATATATACTCTCCAATTTGAACCTTTCGGCATCAACTGCAAAATTTCTGTCCATCCTTTTATAACGCCGTTAAGGGGGAAAGAAGCCGCCTGCCCACGTTTGAAAGAATTATCAAACTCTGTTCCATTAACAAGGGTACCTCTATAATTTACCACTACTGTATCAATAGCTTTCGGCTTTAGTCCGTTAGGATCACCAGCTTTTATAACTTCATATTGTAAACCATTTGCTAAGGATGTAACGCCACTTCGTTTTTTATTTGTATCAAGAAAAGTTTGACCTTCCTGCTTTTGAGCATCGGTTTTCTTTTTTGTAAATTCCTGTAATTTTAGCTGTAAAGTTGTACCAGCCTGTTCAATAGTTAAATCTGTTTTTCGTTTTAGATATACATCATTAAGAGCCTTTGCAAATAAGGTTGAATTAATTTTTGTAGCACCCGCCTGCATTAAGCTTGCAGCAATGTTCATACCCGCAGCATAACTAAAACTATCAATTGCATTTTTAAAACTTGTGTTTGGTTTAACTTCAACAGTAGTAATTTTTTTTAATGGTAATGCTTTTTTTTGCGCATTTACATTTATTAAAAGAATGACTGCAATTGCAGTTGATATTAATTTCTTCATTTTTATATTTTTGTATTTTTAATTTTTACAAATAAAATTTAATTTAATCAGGTCGCATTTCTTTTCCTGTTAAATGTATAAAAACATCTTCCAGGTTTGCAGTTTTTACTTGTTTTGGCCTTTCAAAACCTGTGGCCACAAGTTCGTCTATCATCTTGTCGGGGGTATCTAGTTTAATTATTTTGCCTTCATCCATAATGGCAATTCTATCGCACAGCTGCTCTGCTTCATCCATATAATGTGTTGTAAGAATGACAGTTGTTCCTTCTGCTCGTATTTCACGTATCAAATCCCATAAATTTCTACGGGCCTGGGGATCTAAACCGGTTGTAGGCTCATCTAAAAAAATAATTTTTGGATTGTTTATTAGGGTAGTAGCAATAGAAAAACGTTGTTTCTGTCCACCACTTAATTCTTTACTTTTATTTTTTGCCTTATCTACTAAATTTACTTTTTTTAGTAATTCCATTGCATTTACATCTCTGTTGTACAGCCCACTAAAAAGTCTTATGAGTTCCAGTAAATTTAGGCTGGGATAAAAACCTGATGTCTGCAACTGAACACCAATAATCTTTTTTATTTCACCCGGTTCTTTATCAAGATCATAACCATTTACCCAAACCTTTCCTGAAGTTTTTGATCGCAGGGTTTCTATTATTTCCAGAGTGGTGCTTTTACCTGCACCGTTCGGACCTAGTAAACCAAAAATTTCTCCTTCCTCAACATTAAATGATACAGATTTTACAGCTTCAAACTGACCGTAATTTTTTACAAGGTTTTCAACTTTTATTATTGAATTTGACATTGCCTCAAAGTTAGTTAATCAAATAACGAAAACAATTTTCAAAATTAAACTGCATCCTGTTTTGGTGCTGCAAATAAATAACTTTCCAGTTCTTCCATCATATTTAT
>JAYVVD010000046.1:0-2785 GCA_043787295.1 Ferruginibacter sp.
TGCACATCAGTGAAATAAGCTGGAAGCGCTTGGAAACGATGGATGGCATATTCAAAGAAGGTGATAAGGTAAAAGTAAAACTGCTTGATGTTGATGCCAGGACTGGCAAATTTAAACTGAGCAGAAAAGCATTGATGCCAAAACCTGAAATGCCGGCAAGGCCACAAGCTTCTCCGCAGAATGATACACCACAATAAATTTTAATTTTTAAGGCATAACTGCAGTCTTATTGGGCTGCAGTTTTTCATTTATGGAATACACACAAATTATTTTTGAGGATATCTCAGAAAAAAATAAAGAACTGGTTATTGCATTGCTTGCAAATGAAGGTTTCGAAGGTTTTGAGGAAGAAGAAAATAACCTGAATGCATATATACCATCATTAAAACTTAATGAAAATTCACTTCATTCTATTATTAATTTAGTAAACGTAAAGTATTCAAAATCAATAATAAAAGAAATCAATTGGAATGAGAAATGGGAAGCCGATTTTGAACCGATATTTGTTTATGATTCTGCAAACACTAAGCGTTTTGCATACTTAAGAGCTCAATTTCATCAAACTAATCATTCATTTTTATACGATATTATCATTACTCCGAAAATGAGTTTTGGCACAGGCCACCACGCTACTACTTATTTGATGGTTTCTCAAATGAGTAATATAGATTTCACAAATAAATCTGTAATCGATTTCGGAACAGGTACCGGCGTCTTAGCAATATTGGCGGAAAAAATGGGTGCATCTGATGTACTCGCTATTGACTGTGATGATTGGAGTATCAATAACGCTATAGAAAACCTTGAAATAAATAAATGCAGTAGAATAAATGTGATCAAGGATGAAAGAATTCCTACAGGCACAAGAGCAGATATTATACTTGCCAACATTAATCTCAATGTTATCATTGCTAATCTACCGGTAATTAAAGAATCCGCAAAGCTCGGAGCTGTTGTATTATTCAGCGGTGTACTCGAAGATGATGAATCTCAAATTTTAACTGAAATAAATAACTCAGACTTACAACTATCCCAAGTTTTTCGAAAAGATAATTGGCTTGCTATATCAGTTGTTAATAAATAAAATCTTTTCTGGAGATATTTAACTTGTAATAAAACTTGTATACTTTATATTTGTCCTCCGCATATACTCACTATGAAAGAATTGTTTCTTATTATTTGTGCATATTTAATTGGCTCAGTGCCTACAGCACTTATTATCAGCAAAAAGTTTTTCGGAATAGATATCAGAGACTATGGCAGCGGAAATATGGGTGCCACTAACACTTTCAGGGTTCTGGGATCTAAGTACGGCACCATAGTTATGGTATTCGATATTCTTAAAGGTGTTGTTGCAGTCGCTTTGTATAATTTTTTACCTTATTATTTAAATCATGGCAATAGCTTAGACAGGACAAATTTCATGATTGGTCTTGGGCTTTCGGCTGTGCTTGGACATGTTTTTCCGATTTGGGCAAATTTTAAAGGTGGAAAAGGTGTTGCTACATTGTGCGGAATGATACTTGCAATTCAACCGGTAATTGCAATTAGTTGCATTTTGGTTTTTATTAGTGTACTTTACCTTACACGTTTTGTTTCGCTCAGTTCCATACTTGCTGCCCTCATGTTGCCTATTTCTGTATTATGGATTTGGAATGAACATGAATTCCTGTACAGATTATTTGCGCTTTTGGTAGCGATCATGGTTTTAATCACTCATCAAAAAAACATCGGGCGCCTTCTCCGAGGTGCCGAAAGCCGTATTCCCATTCTTAAATTCCGGGACAGGCGAAAAAATAATCACAAATAATTTAAGTAGGGGCTTTTAGAGATTATTGGTACGGGTATTGTTTATCACAATGCAATTAAAAACATAAATAATGAAAAAATTATTTCTTTTTATATCTGCTGCTATTTTTTTTACAGCATGTTCTACCAATGCTATTACAGGAAGAAGCCAATTGAGTTTGGTTCCTGAAGCTCAGTTGCAAGCAGATGCAGTAGAACAATACAGGAGTTTTCTCTCTCAAAGCAAAGTAGTTAGTAATTCTACCAATCGTGATGCTGAGATGGTAAAAAGGGTTGGATCAAGGATTGCAAATGCTATCACTTCTTATTATAAAGGACAGGGAAAAGGTGACGTACTATCGGGTTATCAATGGGAATTTAATTTAGTGGATAGCAAAGATATTAATGCTTGGTGTATGCCCGGTGGTAAGGTTGTTGTTTACACAGGGTTGCTCCCTGTTACACAAAATGAAGCCGCATTAGCAGTAGTACTTGGCCATGAAATCACTCATGCAGTTGCACAGCATACTAATGAGATGATCAGCAAGCAGTATCTTCTGCAGGCAGTAGGCGGTGTTGTAGGGGCTGCCGCAAAAAGTGATATTTTTAATCAGGTATATGGTTTAGGGAGTGGTGTATATGGTTTGAAAAATTCACGCAATGCAGAATATGAGGCTGATCATTTTGGATTATTATTTACAGCACTTGCAGGATATAATCCGCAGGAAGCTATTCCCTTTTGGAACAGAATGGAAAAAGCCGGAGAAAACAGTAATAAGCCCCCTGAATTTTTATCCTCTCACCCATCAGATGCTAATCGTATTTCAAGATTGCAGGGTTATATGAAAGAAGCATTAAGTTTATACAGGCCTGTAAAAAGATAAATCTTCCAATATTTCAGATAAATCCGTTATGTGAACGGATTTTTTGGGTTAATTACTCATAAAATAATTCTCCACAGGATTTTGAATCGATTTTGAAGCTTTATTATCTTTTT
>JAYVVD010000047.1:0-12430 GCA_043787295.1 Ferruginibacter sp.
ATAACAGAAATACAATCCTTCATAGATATCTGTAAGCATGCGCTTCACTTTACATCTCACATAAAAGCTTTGATAACACTTGGTATAAAGCCTACTAACCCAAATACAGGTTATGGTTATATCCAGTACGAATCACTGGCAGCAGGAGAAAATATTTATAAGGTAAAACTGTTTACCGAAAAACCCGATAAAGAACTGGCAAAAACTTTTGTAGCCAGTGGCGATTTTTTGTGGAATGCAGGCATATTTGTATGGCAGGTAAAAAATATAATAAAAGCATTCGAAAACAATGTGCCTGAATTGCACGAGGTTTTCGATGCTGAAAAGCAATTGTTTAATACGGATAAGGAACAGGAAATGATAGAGAGGATTTATCCGCAGTGTACAAATATTTCTATTGATTATGCGGTGATGGAAAAAGCAGATAATGTTTATGTAATACCATCATCATTTGGCTGGAGCGATTTGGGCACATGGACAAGTGCTTACGAAACATTTGAAAAAGATTACTTAGAAAATGCTGTAGGTGGTAATGAAGTAATGATAATTGATGCTACCAAAAATCTGGTACAGGTACCACAAAATAAATTAGTTGTGCTGCAGGGCTTAGATGATTTTATTGTTGTTGATACGGAAGATGTTTTATTGATCTGCAAAAAAGACAAAGAGCAGGAGATAAAAGATTATGTGGCAGAAGTAAAAAGAAATAAAGGCGATAAATTTATATAGCCTTTTCTAAGGAAAAAATCAAATTTTTTTAGTAATAAGTAGAATCAATGCTTATTATCTACAATATTTTTTAATAAGCATCAAACCCCTGTACAGCGGTTTCTTTAAATATCAAAAGTGTAAATGATTTATTATCTGTTTTTCCTGTAATACTTATAGCAGATATATTTTCTGAAATTCTTCGGTTATTAATTTCCTGTATGTTTATTCTCCACATTGAACAGCCCTTCGATGGTTTTATAATCATTGTTTTTTGAGTGTTGTCTTTTACTGCTGAAAACTCGTTTTCTGCAGGACCGGGTAAGTCCCATTTTACAGTTGCTTTACCGTATACAATGGAATTTATTATTGGCTTATTTTTTCCCGGTGTAATTATATAAAGAAATCTTTCTTTATTAATCTGTCTTTTCACAGGACCGCCATTTTCATCAACAGGAACCGTTCCTGGTTGTATTAAAATACTGAATGCATAACCGCTGGGCTTACAATATTTTTGAGCTTGGACGGTATTTAAAAATATTATTCCTATTAAAATGAAAAATAACTTTTGCATGTTGTAATTTTAAAAGTAAATGTAGTTTGTTATCAAAAAAGAATCCATTTTTATAACATTTTACAACAATACACTAACAATTATATATCCATTATCTATTTAACAAAAATGTACCCTACAATACACAGCAAATTACCCCATGCGGGCACTAATATTTTTACCATTATGAGTTCTTTGGCTGTTGAACACAATGCCATTAATCTTGGACAGGGTTTTCCGGATTTTGAAATGAACCAGGCACTGCCGGAACTTGTTTCAAAAGCTATGGCTGATGGGCACAACCAATATGTTCACATGAATGGTTTGCCGCTGTTGCGGGAAAGAATAGCGGAAAAGGTAAAAAAATTATACAATGTTGATGTGCACCCTGCAGATGAAATTACCATCACACCCGGAGGAACATACGCTCTGTACACTGCACTCACAACTATTTTACAACCTGGTGATGAAGTAATAGTTTTTGAGCCGGCGTATGATTGCTATATTCCACAAATTGAATTAAGCGGTGCGGTTGCTGTTACCATTCCCCTTACAGTTGGCAATTATAAAATTGACGAAGTACTTACAAGATCGAAAATTACAGCAAAAACAAAAGCTATAATAATCAACTCCCCACACAACCCAAGCGGTGCTGTTTTAGAAGAAGATGACATGCAGTTTTTGCAGGATATTGTTAGAGGAACAGGCATTTTTATAATAAGCGATGAGGTATATGAACACCTTATTTTTGACGGTAAAAAACATTTATCAGTATTGCTGTATCCTGAACTGTATGAAAGGAGCTTTGTAACTTTTTCTTTTGGTAAAGTTTATAATTGCACAGGCTGGAAAACTGGCTATTGCGTAGCACCGCCGGTTCTTACAAAGGAGTTTAGAAAAATTCACCAGTTTAATGCCTTCACAGTATTTAGTCCTGTGCAATATGCACTTGCTTCTTTCTTAGAAAATGAAAATGAGTATCTAAACCTTGGTAAAATGCTTCAGCAAAAAAGAGATTATTTTAAAGACTTGATGAGTAAGACACGCTTTGAACCAATACCTAGTTATGGCAGTTATTTTCAATTATACAGCTATAAAAATATAAGTGAAGAAAAGGAATATGATATGGCGGTTAGACTGATAAAAGAATTTGGTGTGGCAACTATTCCTGTGAGCGCACTTTACAAAATACCAATCGATAACCAGGTATTGCGTTTTTGTTTCAGTAAAAAAGAAAATACATTAGAGGCAGCTACTGAAAAATTATTAACAGTGTAATTTTTAAATACCTTAATAAATTTATATTATATTTTTAGAGATGGTGCATTAAAAGGCAATAAAATTCTTAAAACTCGTTGTATATTCTACGTTTTCTTTTTCAATAAATGTTTCCAAACTTATACAATGCTGTATAAGTTTTGGTAAAGTTTATAAACGTTTTTCGTTTACTTATTAAACCAAATCCATTCCTGCATTTTTTCATTAACATATTTTACTCCTCAGCCTCCATTTGGCTTAACTTTATAATCATTAAAGTTAATCACTTAAGCCCTGTTATTAACATAACTTAATGACCTATCCTTCTTGTATTAAATGCTATAATTATGGATAAATGAAAATAAAATTTATAATAAATATTATTATTTAATTTGAATTATTAATTCAGAAGCCTGTAATGGTAAATCATCACCTCCATCAATCACACCTACAACTGTATATCTTCCTTTTACAAGCGTAGCGGGCAATACAAAGTCTGAATATCTTATTTGGTTTGGAAATAGAGGAAAGCTATTTTTATTTATTGTTGTTTTTTCATTGGTTCCTACAGAAGAAAGTTCTAAATAACTCTTACAATCAAATTGGATTTTTCCGGTATTTTTGCAAATAATCCGAAATCTATTTACACTGTCTTGAACTTTTGAAAAACTAATCAATTTTAACTCTTTTTCAATAATATTTGGGGGAGTTTGAACGATATGCACACCTACTCTGGTAATATTATTCACTTTTGTATCAAAGCCCGTAGATTTACTTGGTACGGCTTTCTCTGCAGTACTTTCAATAAAAAGCATGGTCCATTTCATTTCTGTAACTGATGAAGATGAATCAGGTATTTGTAGTTTTACAAGAAAATCTGTAGACTCGCCTGGTTGTAATTCTAGAAATTCCTTATTTAAACTTACCCACCTTGCACATGATTGTGGGAAACTCCCGGCAGGCATATAAAGATGTCCACCCATAGAATCACGAGACCAATCTTCTGTATATAATTTGAATTGTTGGGGCTTATCGGTATTATTTAAAACGTAAACAGTTTGTGTTGAAGATTGGCCGCCTAAAAGCGTATAAAATAATCGAACAGGTTTTACAGATAGTCCCGGAAGTTGAGCGGTTAAATTAATATTAAACAAAATCATAAAAAATAATAGTACTATCGATTTTTTCATATTTAATTTTTATTTTATTATCTAAATCAAATATACTAATTTTATGTTATGAAATTTTTATTAGTACTATCTTTTTCTATAATTCAATTATTAAATACATATAAGTCTTTTGCTCAAATAAATGATGCAAGCACCATTTCCGTTATCCCTCACAGCTCATTTAATATCTTTTATTCTGATATAAATGAAATGGGAAAAGATAAAATAATTTCACGTGCTCTAGAGGTTAAAATTGCACCTGATATGCCTAGTGCAGATGTGTATGTCAGTATAGTTTCATCAGACGTTCTTAACAAAAATACTCTCGGGGGTGTTGGTATAATACTGAATGCACAAAACATATTTCGGGTAAGTTCATCAAACACAAACGAAATCTTATTGAGTGCTATTCCTGTAAAAATTTTTTCCTACATTAAGCTGCAAAATAATGATATGACTTCCTTATTTTTTGATATTATATATCATGGGTATGATCATTTTGTAGCACCTGGCGAATATAAATTTTCAGTTATTTTTTCACAAATACCACTATGAAAAAACTAACCACCTCTATAGCTTTACTACTAGCAATTTATTTTTGCAATGCACAACAACCTGTTATTTTAAATCTAAATATGCAGAATAAAATTTCAGGTATTATTACAATTCCTGCATTGCAAAGTTTAAATGTAATTACACAAAATTCTGGTGCATTAAATTTTTTGAATCAAGATGATTTTTATAATGGGAAAGAAATTACCGCTTTTTATAAGCTTAATGTAAATAGCAATATTCCTTGGATTATAACTGCAAAAACACAAACAAATGACTTTAATAATCTTACTGTGAACGGCAGCAATATTCCTTCGGTAATTATGAGTATTAAAAATACTACCGATAACAATTATATTCCACTTTCTTCTACAGAAAAGAATATTATAATTAGCAGCAATAATAAAATTGTGAGTGATTATCAAATAGATCTTAAATTAAATCCATCGTGGAATTATGGGGGTGGACTTTATGATATTAATATAGTTTTTACTTTAACACCCCAATAAAATTATTTAATTTTTTAAATATAAATTAGTTTTATAATTTAATAATTATTATATTTGTTTCTCGTTTCATATTTATCCCCTAAATAACCTTCAATATCCATATCAAATAAACTGCAAAATTCATCTTTTCTGTGATTGCCTAATTTTTATTTAACATTAAAATTTTTAAAATGAAAAAATTAGTCATCACGGCAATAGTAGCCGTAGCATGCTTCGGCATGGCTCAAGGCCAAAGCCTCGTTTCTTCTCAAGCAACAAACCACCCACATGGGGTTTGGGTTCAATCTACCAATGGTGTTGCACTAAACATCAACGACATTATTACAATATCTGCAGGTACAAATGTGTCGGGAAACTTTATAACACCTGCAGATTTATCTGCTCCTAAGAGCTTAGGTACTGCAAATTTTATTATCCAATCAAATCGTGTTTTTGATGTTTGTGTAAAAGCTGCAAGTGCAAACTTTACTGCAACAAATATTGATGCAGGTATTTACGGAAATGTACCGGGCGATGTTACAACAATGCCTGCAAGTGTATTATCTATGGCACTAAGCACAAATAATACGCTTGGGAGTGTTGGAGGTTATTTTGCCCCGCTTAATTCTTCTCATGCGGTACCAACTACAAGTAATTACAGTTTAGGTAACGGCGCTGGGCCAGGTTCAGGTTATGGTAATCTTTTAATTTTAGATGGAAAGCCAGGCGGTAACAACTCCGTTTTAGGAAATACCTCTAGATCATTTGATGTTGCTTACTCTGCTAACCCAGGTTGGGCTTATGCAGGAGGCACTTATTCTATGAACGTTGTGTATACAGCTGCTCAAGAATAACCTACCTCATTTTTAACTTTAAGGGAAATATGTAACGAAATCCCAATGGACTGTTCTTGAAAAACAGTCCATTGGTTTTTTTCTTGTAGTAATTATTTTCAAATGAAATTTTGCCAGGCCTATATACATAAATTATGTACGACTACTTTTTTTTGTATTTGCATTTTAACCAAATTTGCAAATGCACAAACCAGTCCGTATTTTTCTCTTACATATAGAGATTCTTTAGTTGCAGACGAGAAGAGTTTTTTCGTTTACAATCATGTAAATATTGTAAATACTTTTAACCAGATAATAAGTTTTAAATGCAATGTACATGTACCTGAAGGATGGAAGGTTCTTTCGCAAAACAACTTATTTATAGAACTTGCTCCTGGGGAGTCTTACCCACTAGATATAACACTGAATAGATCAAATACAGCACCGGCTGCATGGAAAGAAGCACAGATTAAAATTGTTCTAAAGAATAATCCTGATACAAACTCTTTTTCTTTTTACTTGAAGGCAAGTGTAATAAAAAACTTTAGGGCAAGTACAGTTATAAAAGAACTTACAGTAAATGATAAAACCCAATACTTGGATTTGCCTGTAAGAATATTGAACAGCGGTAACATAAAACAGGAATACAACCTTCATTTTTTTAATTATGTTTTGCAAATTGATGACGTGGTAAAATTTAATTTATTGCCGGGCAAGGATACTTTTTATTACCACAGAATTAAATTTCCGGTAAGGATAAAGAAGAATTTTATAACCGAAAAAATATTCCTTAATATATCAGAAAAAACCGGGAAAACTGCCCTGTATTCGTACGATATTTTACGCACTTCTTATTACAGAAAAGTACACAACTCAGCCTTTGCCACCTTCCCTTTAATTGTTTCTACAGGGGTTTTTATTTACAATAAAAAAGTAAGCGGCTATTTTGGACTAAATGGTAATTACAATTTAAAAAACAATGACAAAATTTTATTTGGATACAGAAGCAAACAAATAGGAACTATCGGGTTACAAAGAGATATTTATAACATAGGATTTTTACATAAAAAATGGGCTTTTTATGCAGGGCAAATGAATGAGTTGGGCATATTTTATAACAATGGAAATGGGTTGAAAGCAATTTATAATAAAAATGACAGCACATCATTTGGGGCGCATGTTATAAAAAGCCATGGTTTGGGAATTGAAGGAACCAATATCGGATTATGGAGCAGTTACAAAAAAGGTAAAACAGTATTTTTCCATGAATTGCTTGCAAATTTTGACAGAACAGCTTATACCAATGCCTATGTAGAAAATAATGTAATAACTTTTGCAAATTCTAAAAAAATATTATTTGATGTAAATATTGGTGCAGGTTATATTAAAAATAAATCACCGTTCGCAAAAGCCAAACAAAAGGTATACGGTTACTCCGGAGGGTATCATTTTTTGTACAATTTAAAAAAGGTTATTTTAAAAAGCATGGTAGAATACAATAATGACAATTTTCCCGGAGTTTATCAGGGATATCGAATGCAGTCTCACGATGCAAGATGGCTGCCGACTAAAAAGTATTATCTGGGTGCACAATATCAATCCAGTTATTACAAAAGAACTTTTTTTAGAGATAGTATTTATTACCGAAGTAAGCTATTATCTAACATGCGGCAATATGGGTTGCTAACAGGACTTAATTTAAAATCTATAGGAATAAATTTAAGTGGTGGTTTTTTAACCAATGCAATACAAGAAAATTATACCGCTCCTGTTTATAAATATGGCAGTGCGGGTATAACATTTGCTTTTCTTAAAAAATTAAATTTTCAAATAAACCGTACAGACGGATATCAGAAAAATTATGGCCCAAGCAAACAAAATATATCCTTACATACAACAAACGCAGGGCTTATGAGTAAATGGGGCGGTATGCAATACATGGAAGAACATTTGCCGGTTTTTGGTTATAAAAGTAATGTGCAGGACTTTACCGGATATTTAGATATAAAAACTTACGGACCGTTTTTAAATAAAGATTTTCCTAAACTTAATTTGCAATTAAGGTTACAATACAATTATTCTATCACCACACCAGATACATCAATACAACAAAATACAACTGTATCAGCTTTTTATACAAACCAAAAAAGTGGGTTAAATTTCGAATTTACAGGATCAACTTCTTTGCACTCAAAATACAAAAACCAATTTTTTTTTATTACAATGAGTAAACCCTTTAATGTAGCTGTACCAAAATCCCGAAAATATTATAATCTAACATTACATTTATTTAATGACACAAATAATAATGGCATTAGAGAAGATAATGAACCTCTTTTAAATGAAGCTACCGTTTTAATAAATGATCACCCTTACATTACTAATAAGGCGGGAACAATTAATATTATAAACACTGATACCGGCAATTACATTTTAGATTTTCATAACATACAAAGTAAAGATGGGATAATCCCTGCTAAAGGTTTTAAACAAACCATTATATTATCAAGAAAAACAAATCAGTTTATCCCCTTTAAAAAAGGAAAATTAATTAAGGGAACGATAACTATACTATTGGACTCGCTTAGCAAACAAAAATTTTCATCAGATTATTTAAAAATAATAGTTACAGACTCTACCGGCGATAAGTTTACAACACTTAGTGATGCCAGTGGTAATTTCAGTATTGGTGTGCCTTCGGGTAAATATGTAGTATCTCTAAACCCACAGGCATTTGATGACGTATTTAGACCTGTACAAATTGCATTTATTGCAGATGTAACAAATAATGAAGAAGCAAATATTTATTTTCAAATAAAGCAGCGGCAAAGAAAATTAATCATGATAAAAGCCGATGGAACAAAGTAGGATTATTAATCAATAAGTGTTTTCCATAATTTTTCGATAAAGAATATAGTATAATTATTCAGTAAGATTATAGCAAAATAAAACAATTAAAAGCGATATATTTAAAAATCAAATGGCCTCACAAAATCGTTTTCAAATATGCCTCAGCTTTTGCAAGATCTTGAGGCACATCAATCTTTACGCCTGCATCTTCAGTTTCAACCATACGCAATTTTATGCCATGTTCTAAATAACGAAGGCATTCAATTTTTTCCGCCTTTTCTAAGGGCGTCATTTCCCACACAGTAAACAACAACAACGCTTCTTTTCTAAATGCATACACGCCGATGTGTTCATAATAAAATGGGATGATGGTTTCATCCCGATAATAAGGAATGATGCTTCTGCTAAATAGCAAACTGTTCATGTTTTTATCTACTACCACTTTCACAATGTTTGGATTTGCAGCATGTGCAGGATTCAATATTTTTTTTACCGGAGATGCTACTTTTATTTTTTTATCAACATCATTTTTAAAAACTGATAGAAGTTTTTGTAACATGTGCGCATTTACGAATGGTTCATCGCCCTGCACATTTACAACAATGTCAACATCCATATCAGCTATAGCTTCGGCAATTCGGTCACTGCCACTCTCGTGCTGGCGCTTGCTCATAATTGCCTTACCGCCGTTTTGCGTTATTTCGTCAAATATTATTTTATGATCGGTTACTACAAAAACATCATCAAATAAATCAGTTGCTACCGTATTATCATACGTATGCCGTATAACAGATTTGTTACCCAGGCGTTGTATGAGTTTATAAGGAAATCTGGTTGCGTCGTACCGGGCTGGTATCATGGCAATTACTTTCATACTATAATTTATGTAAATAGTGGAAGTTGAGAAAACAAATTATTGCAATTATTACACCGATATAATTTTTGATAAGTTTTCGTTTGACCGTAAGCAATTTGGTTTTTAAGCTTACCCCAAAAAGTTTGTGGATTATTTATTTTTTCCTCCGTTGTTAATGAATAATTTTTACAAATAGTACAGGGAATTTGTTTGATGTACCTATCTTCTGCTTCATTTATTATTTCTAGTGCACGGTCATACTGCACATCTGCTACCATTAACTTTATACCGCCAATTGCGGGGCTTAAAAAAGGATCTATTGTGACGATATTTTCATCTTTTAAATGGCAGTTTATATCATTCACCTCCAGCAAACCCAAAGTCATATTTGCTACCATAAAATTATCGTAAGATGCTATTTGTTTAAAAATCATTCTTTAATTATTTGGCATCAATAATCATTGGTACACTGCCCTTACCCATTACAATTACTTTTGAATTTGTACTAAGTGCCAGTTCCTTCATTGCTTTTATTTGCTCATATTGCAATTGCTGGTCTGTAAGCCCAGTATTAATAATTCGCTGATAATCTGCAATACCCTGGGCCTCCACTCTTTTTCTTTCTGCTTCCTGTTTTTCTTTAAGCAGAACAAATTCCATCTTTTTTGCATCCTGCTCTGCATTTATTTTAGATTCTATGGATGCTTTTACAGAGTTGGGCAGCGTAATATTTCTTACCAGTAACTGTTCAAGCATCAGCCCCCGCTTTTTAAAATCTTCTTCTATACTTTTATAAATACGCTGCTGAAACTCATCTCTTTTTATTCCGAACAAATCTACTGCCTGATAATAAACTGCATTGTCTCTAATTTTTGTTCGGGTAATGGGGCGTACAATTTTATCTCTATAATCGTTGCCGGTTTCTCTTAATAGTTTTGGTGCATCTGCAGAAACCACTCTATACAAAACTGTAAGGTCAATGGTTACTTCCAAACCATCGCTGGTTAAAACTCTTATGGCATCATCGCCTTCTTTTGCGCCTTCATCGTGTACGCCGCTCATGGTATAATTTTGGGTTTTTACATCCAGTTTTTCTATATTGTACAAGGGGTTTACAAAGTGCAGCCCACTACCCAAAACTTCATTTTGAATATTTCCAAACAACGATTTTACACCAATATTACCTGCATTAATTTGCACGAAACATGCTGTAATAATGCCGAGTGCAATAAATAAAAATCCAACCCAGCGGCCGGCAGCTTTTAGTTTTGTGAATCGATCATCGTGCGTTAAAAAAGCCACTGATGCAATGAGAATTAATACACCGATAATGATGAGAAACATGATAGTTGGTTTTAGGTATGTAAGTTCAGTTAAAGTTAATTATAAACACTTAATGCTTTTATAGTATTTATTGTTGAATTGAGAAATTAATTAAAGTTGAAAAAAGAAATTTTGATGAAGGGCTGCCGTGGATTGAGCGATGTACACTTGTGTGTGCATGCGCCGATAGGCGCTTATGCATACACAAGTGTACGGTACAGCGAAGGAGACCGAACAAATGCTGAACAAAGCTTTGAAATACACAGCCCCAAATTATTTACTGCACAAAAAAAATCCGCAGATGTGAACTGCGGATTTTAATAAATGATTTCAAATTAATTATTCAACATCAACGGCATTACTAACATCAATAACTCTTCGTTTTCCTCTTGCTCACTTGGTTTTATAATCCCCGCCTTTGTTGCTGTACTCAACTCCATGTTTATTTCGGATGTATCGGCACCGTTAAGCATTTCTATTAAAAATTTTGCATTGAAAGCAATCTGCAGATCTTCACCATCGTACGTGCAGGCCATACGTTCGTTGCCTTCAAAACTGAAATCAACATCCTGGCTTGCAAGCTGCAATTCGTTGCCGCTAATGGTTAATGCTACTTGATTTGTGCTCTTGTTACTGAACACACTCACACGGCGCAACGCTCCCTGAAAATCGCTGCGATTTACATTCATTTTATAAGGATTGTCAACAGGTATTACAACTTTATAATCGGGGAAACGTGCATCTATTAAGCGACACACCAATTCAGTACCGCCATGTTTTACAAAAAGATGGTTGCTGTTGTAAGAAAGCGTAAGCTCATCCTCATTATCCGGCAACGCACTTTTTAAAAGATTGAGTGGCTTTTTTGGAACGATAAAAGTATCTTTTTGCGGACAGCTTACATCGGTACGTGTATATTTTACAAGTCTGTGAGCATCTGTAGCTACAAAGCTAATTCCTTTTTTATCGAGCTCAAAAAATACACCGGTCATGGCAGGGCGAAGATCATCGTTGCTTACTGCAAAAATGGTTTTGTTGATGGCAGTTACCAAACCAGTGGAGGTCATGGTAAAACTGTTTGCATCATCGGCTGCGGGTTCTTTAGGAAAGTTGTCAGGGTTTTCGCCCATTACTTTGTATTTGCCATTGTCGCTTGTAAGCTCTACAGCAAAGTTTTTATCTATATTAAATGTTAGGGGCTGCTCCGAAATATTTTTGAGAGAATCCAACAAAATTTTTGCAGGAATACAAACACGCCCACTTTCTTTAGCTTCAATATCCATGTGTACTTTCATCACTGTTTCCAGATCAGTAGCCGTTACGGTAAGTTTATTTGTTTCTATTTCAAACAAAAAATCTTCCAGTATAGGTAACACTGTATTGGCATTAATTACACCACTTATTTGTTGCAGTTGTTTCAGCAGCGCTGAAGAAGAAACGATAAACTTCATATTACTATTTTAAGATTGCCAAAGATAAAAGATTGAAAGCAGAAAATATTTATGTTTTACCACGAATAAATGTACATTTTTGCCGATGTATGGCTTTTGAAACAAAAAATATTGGGACGGAAAAGGCTTTTCAAAAGGCAAAATATTATTGCGCCTATCAGGAACGGAGCCATGCTGAAGTCAAGAAAAAACTGTACAGTTTTGGGTTATATAAAATTGAAGTGGAGCTTTTAATTAGCCAACTTATTGAAGAAAATTATTTGAACGAAGAACGTTTTGCTTTAGCATTTGCAGGTGGAAAGTTTAGAATAAAACACTGGGGTAAAACAAGGATTAAGTATGAATTAAAACAGCGGCAGGTAAGTGAATACTGCATAAAAAAAGCATTGG
>JAYVVD010000048.1:0-3512 GCA_043787295.1 Ferruginibacter sp.
TTTTATGAACCGCTGTATTTAATGCAGCGGTTTTTATTTTGGGCGTGCCCCGCCGAAAAGGCGGGTCGGGCTTTTTCGCTGCAATCTTTTGTTCGTGCCTCACAAAAGTATTTCCGCTGCAATCCCTCACGCTAGTACCTCAAGCAATTTTATTTGTAGCAATGTTTTTAAAAATCATTTGTTAGTGCATCAATAATGTTGAAAAAGGTTTTAGTGCTCAAGGGATGCGGTGGACGAAGCGGTGTGCTATAATGTTGGCGTGGCGCAGCCATACGCAAGCATTATAGCACGGTACAGCGAAGAAGACCGAACAAAAGCTGATAGAATTAATATTGTTGAAAGCCCCCAGATTTTAATAAAATTATTTTTCATCAATGCAGGATGCTGCCAGCATTTTCATATACTCAATACCTTTTGTTTTTGCAAAATCAATATTTTTTTCAGGAATTGAATCAGGATCATCAAAATTTTCCAAAGCTTTTGTAATACTTTCTTCTCTTAAAATATGCAGCATGGGGTAAGGTGAACGGTTTGTATAATTTGCTGCATCATTTTCATGGGAACCTGCAAATAAATATTGTGGATGAAAACTTGCGAGCTGGTAAATACCTTCGTATTTTTCTTTCGTAAGCAAGCGTTCTCCTTTATCTACAAGATCTAAATATTGTGAAAAATCCATAAAGCCTTTTGCGAAAATTATAAAAGTTGTTTCGATATTTTCGTGGTTATTTAAAAATTCAAACTCGTTTGCAAGCTGGGTTAAAACGGTTTTAAAATCAGAGTTTTCTACAACCACATAACGTACTGTTTTTTTAATCATTGCTTTTGCCGCAAACGGACAAAAATTGCAACCTATTACAACTTTCTTTATCCAGTTAGCTGTGTGGTTGATTTCTATAGAATCATTATTTTCAATTCTTTCTTGGTTCAATTTATATTTATTAAAGGATGACTATGTTTCAAATTTCGTTTTTAATTTTTTTTAATTCTTTTTTCTAATTTAATTTTCTTTTCTTTCTAATCTGGTAAAGTTTTTGTTTTTATTTATTCTTAACTATTTGTTTTTATTTATTAAACTTTTAACCGATGGCTTTACACATGGTAGATGATCCTGATGGACAAGATGATTACGTTGATAATGGTGGTGGCGGTGGTGGTGGCGGTGGTTTTAATCTCGGAGGGTTACTTGGATTTTTACCTTTAGTACTCGGTCTTTTTGGACGTGGAAGAAATTCTGGTGACAATAATAATGGAAATAATGGCGGTGGCTGTGGCGGTAAGAGTTTAATAGTTCTAATTCTCATTGGTGTAGCGGCCTACTTTCTTTTTTTTAGAGGTGGATGTAATATGTTGAATCAAACCGGCGGCAATGCACAAACCAACAACCAGTTTTCTCAAAGTGGATATAATTTTGATGCAAACGAAACCAAAAAAGCGCAGGTTTATGAAGGTTTGGAAGATGACAACTCTAAGAATCCGCTACCCGAAATGGTATCACTTGCCGCATTTGCACCTACCAGACAAAACCAAGGTAAGCAAGGGAGTTGTGTAGCATGGAGCAGTATGTATGCTGCCCGTACAATTTTAGAAGCTGCAAGTACAAAACAAGACCCAAATAGCGTTGCTTATAGTCCTGCTTATTTGTATAATAATATTGCTTTAGATGGTTGCCAGGGTGCGTACATACAAAAAGCCATGGAGTTTATGCAGCAAAAAGGTGCTGTAAGTTTTCAGGATTTTAGATATGATGAAAATGATTGCAGCCGCCAGGCAAATGGTTCATTAGATCAGCAGGCTTCTCAAAATAAAATTCATGGATTTCATAGGTTAACCGAAACAGATGATGTAAACGGAATAAATATACGTGCAGTAAAGGAACACCTTGCAAAAGATGCACCCGTTGTAATTGGTATGATGGTAGGTGGGACGTTTATGCAGCAAATGCTTGGGCAAAAAGTTTGGCATCCACAAGGTTCAGATCAAAATATGACAGGCTTTGGGGGACATGCGATGTGTGTAATTGGTTACGATGATAGAATAGAAGGTGGAGCTTTTCAAATTATGAATAGTTGGGGTCTGGAATGGGGGGAAAATGGAATTGCTTTTATACGTTATGGCGATTTTAAAAATTTTGTAAGAGAGGCTTATGGTCTTGATCCGTTGCCAAAAAGAGGAGCTGCACTTAATGTTGCTTTTGAATGTAATGTCGGTTTATTTAATCCTGAAACAAAAACCCAGGTGCCGCTAAAATTATCTGTGGGTAATGTTTTTAAAACGGTTACTCCAATAAAGAAAGGATCAAAATTTAAGATTGAATTTAAGAATGCAGTAGAATGTTATGTCTATATATTTACACCTGCAGATGATGCTACAAAAAGCGTTGTGTTGTTTCCCTACAAGCCGATACACTCCCCATATTGTGGCATTACCGGGTACAGATTATTTCCAAGAAAAGAATCCATACAGGCAGATCAGGTCGGCAATAAAGATTTGATGGGTGTTGTTGTAAGCAAGCAACAGCTTGACTATAACGCTTTGAACACTGCAATAAATACCAGCACAAAAACTGATTTTGCCTCAAAATTAAATGATGCTGTATCTGCAAATGCCATTACCAATGTATCTTTTGGCAGCGGTGCAAATGGGAGTATGTATTTTAAAAGTGCAGGAGATGCCAAGAGCGTTGTAGCTTGTATTGTTGAAATAGAAAAGCAATAAATTATCAAAAATATTATTTTAAAATTACGATAAGTAATTTGGTCTGGATTTTTATTTGTTTTTTTTTGAAGCAGCAACAGTATTTATTAATTAAGCATCAGTTCCCAGCTATTCACTATTAGTTTTTTTGTCCGCCGATTGGCGGACAAAAAAAGCTAACCGTTTCTATCTGGGCTAGGCTGAACAGTAGAACATTTTTCAACTTTATTCACGACATAGATCTACATAAATCTTTTTTAAATCCCTTAGGTGGGGTCAATTTACTTTTCGATTTTTACTGTGGTTGTAATATGGCTAAACATTTCTGTAAACTCTCTTTCCATTCAGGAATCTTAATATTGAAAGTTTCAACAATTTTAGTATTATCTAAAACAGCATACGAAGGTCTTGCAGCGGGAGTAGGAAATTGAGATGTCGAAATTGCATTCACAACACAATTGCTATTTATTTGTGCTGAAATTTCTTTAGCAAAATCGTACCAGCTTATTTTTCCATTATTTGTATAATGATAAATACCCGCAATAAAATTATTGGATGTAATGATCTGCATAATAGTTTGCGCCAGATCGGCTGCGTAAGTAGGACAACCATATTGGTCATTTACAACAGCAATTGATTCCTTTTCATTCATCAACCTTAGCATTGTTTTTACAAAATTATTCCCAAAACTACTGTATACCCAAGCAGTACGAATTATAATGGTTTCCTTATTTTCTTTTATGGCATTTAACTCTCCTTCTAATTTTGTTTGCCCGTAAAAATTTATTGGGTTTGTTTGATCATTTTCCGTGTAA
>JAYVVD010000049.1:0-3812 GCA_043787295.1 Ferruginibacter sp.
AGATAATCACCCTCCCGCACTTCGGGTAATGCACGGTCCCAGGCAAAAGTGTCGGTCTCGCAGATATTGCCTACAATAGTGTAAATGCGGGGAGTACCATTGTTGTTGCTTACATTTTCTATATGATGATAAGCGTCGTACATCATTGGTCTGATAAGGTGATTGAAGCCACTGTCAACCCCAACAAAAACAGCGGAAGTTGTTTGTTTAATTACATTGGCTTTTACAATAAGATAACCGCACTGGCTCACAAGATATTTACCTGGTTCAAACCAAATTTGCAAACTCTTTCCCGTTTCTGCTTCAAATTGTTTAAATGCTTCTGTAACTTTTTCTCCTAATAAATTTACGTCTGTTTCTTTTTCTTCAGGTTGGTAAGGCACTTTAAAACCGCTGCCAAGATCTATATATTTTAATTCAGGAAAATGAGTTGCCATGCCGAACATTACTTCAAGGCCTTCAAGGAAAACATTGATGTCTTTAATTTCGCTTCCTGTATGCATATGTATGCCTTCTACATGAAGGCCAGTAGCTTTTACAATTCGCTCTAAATGCCGAAGTTGGTGTATAGAAATTCCAAATTTGCTATCGATATGCCCTGTAGATATTTTATAATTTCCTCCTGCCAAGATATGTGGATTCAAACGAATGCAAATAGGGTAGGAGTTGCCAAATTTATTTCCGAATTGTTCCAGAATAGATATGTTATCAATATTAATATTGACACCCAATTCTTTTGCTTCTAATATTTCTTCAAAGTCAACACAATTGGGGGTATACAAAATATTTTCTTTAGTAAAACCCGCCATCAGACCAAGTCTTACTTCGTTTATGCTCACACAATCTAGCGATGCACCAAGCCCATGTATATAACGAAGTACGTTTATATTAGTAAGCGATTTACAGGCATAAAACATTTTTGCATTGCAGTTACGAAAAGCATGGGTAAGTTTTTCATATTGCTGTTTTATACTGTCTGCATAATAAACATACAATGGCGATCCGTATTGGTCCGCAAGGCTTTTTAAAGATTCATGTGTGAGCTGTTGATTCATTTTTTGTTGATTAAATTGTTAACGGTGTTTAAAATTGTTGTAAAATAAAAAAGCATTTCCTTTTGAGAAATGCTTTCTGTAAAAAATCTTTGTATGCTGATATTTTAAGACGCTTCCTCTGTGTCAGTTTCTTTCTGTTTATCCTGTTTTATTTCTGTCCCTATTTCTGTAATTTCTGCCGCAATTATATTCTCGTCATAAACATTTACGGTTTCAGTATCATCTGCATGTATATGCGTAGGAATTTCATTTTCTACAATGTGCAACGATCCCATTTCTCCACCGGTAACATCATGCTCATGCACTATTTCTTCTCCTTGTTGGTCCAGATTATTCATTGCTGTAGCTTTCACAACTTCGTTTAAATATACTTCATTTATTTTAGGTAACTCATCAGCACTGTTTATGCCAAAATAATCCATAAAAGATTTTGACGTTGCATAAATAAGCGGTTTGCCTACGGCTTCTTCATTTCTACCACTTATAATTACAAGGTCTTTTTCCAATAATTTTTGTACAGCATAATCGCAGTTCACACCACGTATGCTTTCGATTTCGCTTTTAGTAATGGGCTGTTTATATGCAATAATACTAAGCGTTTCGAGAGATGCAGTAGATAATCTTTTTATAAATTTATCGCCATTTATAAGTGCAACGGTTTTATGGTACTCTGGCTTTGTAAGAAACTGCCAGCCGCCGCCGCTTTGTTTTAATTCAAATGCATAAAATTCAGAATTGTATTTTTCTTTTATACCATTTATTGCAGCATTTACCTGCTCAATATCAGCTCTATCTTCAATAAAACCGAGAGCTGTGTTTATATACTCAGTAATTTCTACAGCAGACAAAGATTTGTCGCTCGCAAAAATTAACGCTTCTATATGTGGTATGATTTGGGAGATTTCCATTAAAAACAATATGCTAAAAGTCAAATGGGCAAATATGCAAAACTAGAATATGCAAATTCGAAACATTTTTTTATTTCTTTTTCTGTTTTGAGGTTACAAATAAACATGAATTTTATTATCGGGCAATTTGCAAATTTGCAAATTGTCTTATTTTCTAATTGTTTTTTATCCATTCAATGCTGCTGCTCCACTCACAATCTCACTAAGCTCTGTTGTAATAGCAGCCTGTCTTGCTCGGTTATAACTAATCTTCAACGATTTTAATAATTCATTTGCATTGTCGCTCGCTTTATCCATTGCTGTCATACGTGCACCGTGCTCACTTGCATTGCCATCTAACACAGCTTTGTATAATTGAGTGTTTAATATTTTAGGCATCAGTTCTGCAATCAACACTTCCTTACTGGGCTCAAAAATAAAATCTGCATTTACTTTAGAAGAATTTTCAGATGTTTTTTTTACAGGTAAAAATTGCTCTGCTATGTATTGTTGTGTAGCAGCATTTTTAAACTCACTAAATATCAGTTCCACTTTATCGTATTCGCCATTTGCAAATGCGTCCATTGCATATTTTGCTGCAGACTGGACTTTTTCAAAATTTAGAGCAGTAAAAATACTCCAGTAAGCATCTACAACCTTGTATCCGTTTTTGGCAAAATGCTCGTATCCTTTTTTACCAATCGGCAATATGGTTACATGTCCGTTTGCCTGTGGTGTTGAATATTTTTCTTTTATTACCGTTTTAGTAAGTTTTATAAGATTGCTGTTGTAACCGCCACACAAGCCACGATCACTCGTTACGACAATGATCAATACTTTTTCTGCAAATCTTTCTGTAGCAAGTGCCATACCCAATTCACCCTCGGAACTGCTAACAATGTTGCCGAGCATTTCCTGCAGTTTATGTGCATAAGGGCGCATTTGTGTGATAGCATCTTGTGCACGCCTGAGCTTTGCAGCACTCACCATTTTCATGGCTTTTGTAATTTGTTGAGTACTTTGTACGCTTTTAATCCTCGTTCTTACCTCTTTTAATGCACCGCTCATTTTATAATTTTTTACTATATGAGTATCTCTTTTTGAGGGCGCAAAAGTAAGGAAAAAGCCTTATAATTCATAACCTTCGATATGTTTAAACCATTGTAGTTTCAAAAAAACTTATTTGTACATTTGCAGCCCTTCATGGAAAAGGTTTAGAATGCTGTCATTTTGGCTAAATGCTATTATAAGCATCATATTTGACAAAACAACAAATATTATCATTACAACTATTACAATAAAACATATTTATGCTTGGAATTATTTCTAAAATGTTTGGGGGCAATAAAAGTGAAAAGGATGTAAAGAAATTGACGCCTGATGTAGAAAAGGCAAAAGTTTTTTATGCTTCTTATGCAACTTTAAGCAACGACGAATTACGTGCAAAAACGGTTGAATTTAAAAATCGGATAAAAGAATTTCTTGCACCATCTGATGCAGTGATTCAAGAAAAAAAAGGCAATGCAGAAACACTTCCGCTTACGGATATTGAAGGAAGAGACAGCATTTACAAAGAGATAGATGCTTTGCAAAAAAGTCGTAACGAAAAAATTGAGGAAATTTTATTACAAATTTTACCAGAAACTTTTGCAGTAGTAAAAGAAACCAGCAGAAGGTTTAAGGAAAACGAAAGTATTACCGTAATTGCTACCGAGCTGGATAGAGAACTGGCAACAAAAAAATCGAATGTACTCATAGAAGGGGATAAAGCAATCCATAAAAATAGCTGGTCAGCTGCCGGAACGATCGTGAGCTGGAATATGGTTCATTACGATGTACAACTTATTGGTGGTGCGGTTTTACATTCAGG
>JAYVVD010000050.1:0-2391 GCA_043787295.1 Ferruginibacter sp.
ATTTTCACGCTTGCGTAAATAATTTTCAATCATCTGCTCCCATTTCCTTCTGCTCCTTATACTAACTTTTGCAAAACCATAACCTGGTAAATCAACGAGATACCATTTTTTATCTGCCACTATTTTTTTACCTTCTTCACCGCTGTTGCTCACAATTTCAAAATGATTTAGCAACTGTGTTTTTCCCGGCGACCCAGATGTTTTTGCAAGTTTATCATTGTTACAAAGCATATTTATCAGAGAGGATTTGCCAACATTGCTTCGCCCTATAAATGCATATTCCGGTCTGTCTGGTGCGGGGCATTTCTCATATTCAGGGCTGCTTATTACGTAAGTAGCTTTTTTAATTCGCATTTTTAATTTTTAGGTATGGGGCAAATTTAACTTTATATCAGCATCAAAAACCATTGGTAGTATTCCAAGCATATTTTAAACCACTTATATTTGCATTAATGATGACGAAATTTGAACATGACAGTATTGTTCCGTATAAAGATTCTGAGCTTAGCAAGAAAAACCAGGTGGCAGACATGTTTGACAGTATTGCGCATCGTTACGATTTTTTAAACCGTTTCTTAAGTGCCGGTATAGATGTTAAATGGCGCAAAAAAGCAATAGCTTATTTAAAGGATATTAAACCACAAAAGGTATTGGATGTTGCTACCGGCACAGCAGATGTTGCATTGCTGACGGAAAAGATCTTGCATCCGTCATCTATAATTGGAATAGATATTAGCGATGGAATGTTAGAAATTGGAAGGAAAAAAATAAAAGAAAGATCTTTGCAGCCAATTATACAGTTGTATAATGGCGACAGTGCAGATATTCAATATGCTGACAATACTTACGATGCTGTAACGGTAGCCTTTGGTGTAAGGAATTTTCAGCAACTGGAAAAAGGCTTATCTGAAATTTTACGTGTATTACGCCCTGGCGGAAAACTGGTTGTATTAGAATTTAGCCGGCCCAAAAAATTTATTGTGAAAGGATTTTATAATTTTTATATGAAATCTGTATCACCCAATATTGCAAAAATATTTTCTAAAAATAAAAACGCATATACCTATCTGGATGCATCTATACAAAAATTTCCTGAGGGAAAAAACTTTACCGACATACTTGAAAAAGTAGGGTATAAAAACATTGTAAACAAACCACTCAGCTTAGGTATATGCAGCATTTATTGCGGAACAAAATAATCATAAACATATTCGTTTTTTTGCTACCTTTTTTTGGGCAGGCACAGTTGCGTAATGAATTAAACCAGTTAGAGCATGATGATGACAGGTTTCATTTTGGAATTAATTTGGGTGTAAACAGATCTCATTACAACATCCTGCACAGCAGAAAATTTTTACAGTTTGACAGTGTAAATGTTATTGAAAGCATCAACAGTACGGGTATAAATTTAGCCGGCCTCGTAAACCTTAGGCTGAGCAATTATTTTAATATTCGTACCTATCCTATCGATTTAATTTTTACTGAAAAGTCGTTCCAGTATACTTTAAAATCGCCTGATAAACCCAGAGGTGAAGACACAATAACAACGAAAAAAGTGCAAGGAATTACCTTGGCATTTCCCGTTCAGTTAAAATTTACCAGCGATCGTATTGCTAATTTAAAAGTATTTATGATGGCAGGTGCGAGGGTAGATTATGATTTGGCAGCCAATGCAGGTAAGAAAACAAATGAAGATGTTCTTACCCTACAAAAACTGGATTATGCAGCAGAAGCCAGTATAGGTTTTCATATTTATTTTCCGGTATTTGTTCTTACACCTGAGTTAAAAATTTCATACGGACTAAGAAATGTTTTGGTCCCAAATAACAGTCTTAAATATTCAAATACTATTGATAAAATAGCTTCCCGTTCCTTAACTTTTTCATTGACCGTTGAATAAAAAAAGCAATCATTTCCATGATTGCTTTTTTAGATATTCTTAAACTTCAATTTTAAAAATCATACACTCTTTTAAACATATTTAACCTAATGCCCGCAGTTACAAGTGTGGTATTGCTTTGTGCAGGCTGGTTATCAATTTTATATGTTCTGTATTGAAAAGATGCATCTAAAAATAAATTTTGCTTAAGTTCGTAAGAGAGCAGTGCGGTACCATTAAAACATTTTGCTTTCGAACCCCTCCCAACATAATAACCTAAGTCACCGATTCTGGTATTGTAATTTTCAAAAATATTTCCGCCAAAATTTCTACCACTACTGTCAAGGCCTTTATAATAATAAATTGCTCTTGCATCTATGGTCCATTTAGGTGCGGGCTGGTAATGTGCTATACCAATAAACTCCTGAAAATTAGCACCAAGCGGATGAGCAAGGGGTTGGTTGTAATGTGTATAATTAGAAACATCACTGTAATGCGAATACGTAAACGGT